>JBIJBX010000131.1:0-7042 GCA_044344995.1 Oligoflexales bacterium
TGGTAAGCCAGCATAGCCTCTTGATTCTCCCGCCATGCGGTTGCCAGGTATGAAGCACTTGGCCATTTGACGTAGGAAAGTTCAACCGTAGCATGCATGCTACGGCGGTACCAGATGGACCAATCTTGCATGCCGCCGTCAACTTCGTACCACTCATAGCCGTAGGTCAAACCGCGATCAAACGAGCGGTTGGCTTCCATTGTTGGGTTGCTGTCGGCCCAAGTGCGTCCCATGGAGCGCAGCAGTGAATCATCCCCAAAGCGTTCACTAGCAGTGCGGTTTGGTTTTGTGTCCCACGGAAGATTAAAACAAACCTCTCCACCATGATAGTTCACTGAGGCAGCGAAATGGTGCTGACTGTGAAGATCCATGATGGCTTTGGTTTCTATGGCTCGTCCGTTTGGCGAGTCAAAGTCATCACTAGTGAAGTCAGGAAAATCGCGGTTTAAGTCAACGCCCCGTGAGCTATGTCGTTGACGAAGCTCAAAGCCGTCTGGGTTCATGGATGCGATGATGAACATCTTACTGTTGTTGACGAGGTTGTTGACGCGCGGGTTTTTGCCGTATTCGTTTAACAAGCGACGAATGTGATAAATGGATATTTCCCGTCCAACAACTTCATCGCCATGCATGTTAGCTATATAGAGAAGCTTGGGTTCACGTTCATCGCGGTCCACGTTATCACTGATGGTGATCATCCAAATCTCGCGACCTTGGGCAGATTTTCCGACCGAAGTTAAACGAGCAATATCTGGGTGGGAGTCAGCGAGGTTTTTCAACTCGTCGGTTAGAGCTTGGTAATTGTGATAGTCTTCAGCTGGCGCCGGATCGTCGGTAGGCTTAGTGATTTCTTTGAGTTGGAAAGGATCAAACCGTCCTTCGCTTACAGCGAGAGCATCGAGTTTGATGATGCCAGAACTTTCGCTTGGCGTCATACCACCCAGAACATTTGACGGTAACCAGCCCAAAGCATGCTCCTGCGAGCTAGCATGGTCGCGATTAAATCCAGTGGACTGAACCCAGTCTTTGGAGATCAGAGATTTGGGCACGCGCACGTAGACGGGCTTGGCATCTTGGGTGGTGGATTTCAGAAACGACTCGGACGAGGGTCCGCAGCCAGTGAAACCGATGACAGTTATTACTAGGATTAAAAAATTACGGATCATGATCGTCTCCTCTTCCTTGGAAACTTGAAAATTTGCTTTAATTTGGACTGAATCTTAGGGTTTAGTCTACGGGATGGCAGGTTTGTGGCAACAAGATAATTACCTGGACCGCAAAATATTGATCAGAGCAGACACGACGATATCTTCCGGGGTCGCTCCACGTGATAAGTCGCTATAAGGTTTGCCAACACCCTGAAGGATGGGGCCGTAAGCCGCAAAACCGCCGAGTCGCTGGGTAATTTTATAGGCGATATTACCGGCATTCAGATCTGGAAAAACAAAACAATTTGCCCGTCCTGGGACCGTACTGCCGGGAGCCTTGCGCAGACCAATATCCTTAACAAAGGCGGCATCAAATTGCAGTTCTCCGTCAGCATCTATATTTGGAGCTTTTTTTCGGAAAAGTTCTGTGGCGTCGATCATTTTTTGAGCGGATGGATGTTGAGCGCTGCCTTTTGTGGAGAAACTCAGGAAGGCAACCACTGGAGTCAGGTTGGTGATTTTGCGGTAGGTTTCACAGCTAGCGATGGCAATATCACACAATTGCTGCGGCGTGGGGTCGATCACAACACCGCAATCCGCAAATATATAAGTTTCGCTTCTACTTGCCGAGCCGTGTATTTCAAGTCTGTCCATAATGAAGCTACCGCTGACCGTGCGAATGCCTGGAGCAAGACCAACAGTTGAGATTGCGGCTCTGATCACGTCAGCGGTTGTGGCGACGCAGCCCGCCACAATACAATCGGCATCGCCGGAATCTAGCAGTGCTCCGGCCACATACAATGGATTGAATGACACCGACTCGAGCGCATTTTGATCCGTTGGTTTGTTTTTCTTCTGCAGTTGGGTCGTGCATGTTTCGCGCGTTAGACGTGCAAGAGAAGGATCGCGGCAGTCGACCCATTCAATCAGCGGGTCTTCGGTTGTGCCTGATGGCCGACCGGCCGTAGTCAAAAGCGAGACTTTTTTAACCACTTTGAGGTCGCTTAGAATTTTGGCAGCTGAAACGACCCGAGGGTCGTCTCCCTCGGGCAATATCACCTTACCCGGTGCGGCTTGGCATCGTTTCAAAATATCTGAAATAAAGGGTGATCTAAAATCCATCTAACTGACTAATTATATAGGGTGAATGTTTAAATATTTGGCTTTGTCTAAAATTACCGCAAATCGCTTAACCTACTGCGATTTCTGGCCTGCAGCGGACAATTAGAGGTACTTATCCACAATCTCTGTGGATTTCAGCAGACCTTATGAAAGTATCAAAAAGTTCAGATTCGTCCAATCTAAAGCTTCAGGGTAGGGTGCCGAAAACTCAACGTTAGAACTAAGTGCAATCAAGGCTCCTAAAGGACCTCCTCGAATGATTTGTATAATTACGCGTCACGCCAAATTTAGAAACGAGCTCACGGTGATGTTGAGTAGCGTTGGCGGAGCTTACCGGGAAATTGACCCTGATTCGGAATTGGTTATTTCCTCCATTTACGATCCAAAAATAACAGCCATTGTTGTTGACGCACAGACGCCCCAGTTGGCGCAGGCCGCATGGATTGATTTGCTGACGAGTTTGTCATGCAGATTGCCCGTATTTGTATTGGGGAGTCCACCTGCACGTTCTAAGGCCGCAGATACTCGAGGCGGTAATTTACTAGGATGGTTGGGTGCTGCTGATGCCAGTGCCACTTTGACCATGCTGCAAGCTGCTGGCGTTATCGGAGAGGTTGCCAAGCCTTTGCATCAAACAAGTATCCCAATTTTCAACGCACAAGTTCCACTGCATATGATTCAAGGAAGTGGTGCCTTGAGTATGTTGGTGATCAATGCTTCAGGTTTAAGAAAAATCTCAGTCGACTACGGTTTTGAGGTTTACCGCAAGGTGCAAGAATGTTTTCAACATGTTCTCCTTGAAATGTGGGGGAACCCAGGCAGCTTTCGTCGTAACGATATTTTGATGCAAAAATCACCCAGCAGTAACACCTACTACGTCTTTTTAGAGCAAAGTCGCGTGACACATGCGCTGCCTGCGCCCGGAGTTTTGGAAAAGGTTGCAGATAGGTTGACGCTAAAAATGCAGCAGCAACTATGGGCGGAGATTTTTAAACCCCGCGGCGAAAAACGTCTTCCTGACTGTATTCAAACTCTACCGGAATTCTCCCTGGGGCATGCAACCGCGCTTAACAACCCATGCCTAGATACATTGGACGTTATAGACCAGTTGTTTGAAATGGCGACGGAAGTTTCCAAAGTTCAAAGGCGACGCGTACAGGACCGTGAGCGGGAGATTTTACAAACGATCATTCATAGCCGAGATATCCTGTACCCAAATTATCAGGCAATTTTTAACTTACAAACAGTCACTAAGGATAACGTGGATCAAGCGCAGTCATCCAAAAGTATTGCGCCCCTATTGGACTCTCTTTATGGATTTGAGTCTCTAATTCGCGTGCGGCCTCAAAATTTAGAGGATAAGTTGGCATCGGACCACCTTGTCTATGTAGACATGAAGCTGCTCAGGCCGGACATACTTTTCGCCATGGCGGCACATAGTCGTGTGTCACTGGAGCTGGATCAGTTGTGTATGGCAGTTGGCATAGCGGGAGGCGTCGAATTACCTGGTCCTTTGATGGTCAATATACTGCCACGAAATCTGATGCACCTTGAGCGACTTGGTCACCTGTTGACGCCTCGTAGTGATTTGGTTTTTGAAATTAGTGAATCTGAAGGATTTTCTAATCCCAAGCAAATGGAGAAGATCCGCGACTATGTTGAAAAAATAAACTGCAAGATTGCAGCAGATGACTTTGGCAAGGGGCACGCGAGTATTGAGCGGGTCATTAAGATGAGACCTGCCTTGATAAAGCTTGATCGCAGTTTGGTTGAGAAAATTCATTTGGAGCCGGCTAAAAAAATGTTTGTCGACGGCGTGGTCAAGGCGGCTAAAACGATCAACGCAACGGTTTTGGCTGAAGGCGTTGAAACTTGGGACGAGGCGTTAACGGTGCAAGCCATGGGCGTCGAGTTGATACAGGGTTTTCTTTTACATCGCCCGGAGTCATTAGAGCGAATACTGGAGCAGATCAGGTCAGGAAAGGATCAAGCTTTGGGTAGCGTGGCCTAAGTTTATACTCGTAATACCATCGCAAAATTTGAAAAATCATTATAGAATAAGAGCCGTTTTCCCAAGTTAGACTTATCGGTTGGGTGGCTTTGTGACATCTCTTGTCGATACAATTATTTTGTTTGGTGGATCAAGCAGCGAGCGGCGTGTGTCGGTGGCATCGGCTCAGCATCTCAGTTCTATCATGCCCGAAGCAGCCTTGTGGTTTTGGGCTCAAAACGGCACGGTATTTCAAGTGACCTCCGAAGAACTTATGGCGCATCAAAATCCCTATGACAATAACTTCATGCCGCTCAAACCGAATAAGGTGGCCGAGAGTGTGGAAACCGCGTTGGATAGGGTTGGCGCTTCAGTGGTGTACTTGGGCCTTCACGGTGGTGATGGTGAAAATGGCTGGCTTCAAACAAGACTCGAGGCGCGGAGAATTCCGTTTACAGGGTCTGGAGGCACAGCAAGCAAAATTGCCATGCACAAATCCGAATCTAAGGAAGCAGTGGTTAAGCGGGGCATCCTGGTTGCCAGGCAGTTATTATTTTCTCCAAGCGAAAACCGAATCAATGAACTCTTAAAATTTCAAAAAGAAGTTGGCCGATTGGTCATTAAGCCAGCATGTGATGGTTCGAGTGCTGGTCTTTCTTTTTTACATGATCAGGCTGGTTGTGAGGCATGGTTTGAAAAACATGCAGGTTCAGCCATACCGTGGCTTGCTGAGGAAGAGTTGATTGGCAGGGAGTTAACCGTTGGTGTCATGATGTATAAAGGAACTTTAACGGCACTACCGCCTTCGGAAGTGATTTTGGAGAAGAACGCTCACTTTGACTTCCAGGCTAAATACCATGGGGTGGGAAATCGGGAGATAACCCCCGCAGATTTGACGCCAGCTCAGACGATTGCAGCGCAGGCTGTTGCATTGCAGGCGCATCAGGCAATCGGGTGTTTTGGGTATACCCGGACCGACATGATTATGACCCAGTCGGGAATTTATTATCTTGAGACAAACACGCTGCCTGGTATGACCAAGGCGAGTTTTATTCCCCAGCAGCTTCGCGCGGCTGGAATTGAACTCAGGGACTTCGTGGCGGATCAGATCAATTTGGCAAGAAAGCGTTTTGACTAGAACGCAAAACATCTTCGAGCCAGGAGGTTGTAGATGTCAGCTCATGACGGTGTCCAAACACAACTTGTAATAAACTGATATTATTAGTTAATTTTTGATCTTTAAAAAACTTTTTGGATTCGACCGATACCCCTCCATGGTCGCTTTCTTATCCCTAATTTTGCTCATATTAGTCAGCGCTTGCGGACCAAGCGGACCAGCGTCCCGGAATACTATTAAGCAAAAAATCGATAATGGTGCCACGAACCAAATTCCCGCTCCAAAAGACGATTTACCGATAACCCCAGGCCCTTGCCCTAAGAATCCAGTGATATTCCTACATGGTTTGATGGGCGGCAGTAAAACATCTTTTGCTGGCGTTATAAAACATTTTGAGGGACTTGGTTGTAAGGTTATTTTGCCAGATGTTTCGGCAGTGAATAGCACTGAACTACGGGCTACTCAGGTCGCCGATAAGATCAAGCAGTTTTTATCATCGACGTCATCGAACAAGGTCAATATCGTGGCCCATTCCCAAGGTGGCTTGGATGCTCGATACGCACTTTCAAAGCTAGGAATTGCTGGATCCGTGGCGTCCTTGTCAATGTTGTCTACCCCGAATTATGGTTCTCCGCTTGCTGATCTTGTATTGAAAGATCTCGCTAATCCACTGAGCAAAATATTTTTGTCTTTTGCTTTTAATTCCCTATCAGGCGTCTCAAATACGAATGGGGGCCAAAATAACGATTCAACATCTGCTATGCGAGCACTTTCCACAGCTTACATGCGCGATACGTTTAATCCGAATACTCCTGACGCCTCTGGAGTTCTTTATCAGTCTTGGGCTGGGCGAACAGGCCCGGGTACGAAAGATCGTAATAAGTCCACCCTGACGCTAACCCAAGGTTTTGTTGCAAAACAAGCAGGAGATAATGACGGAATTGTTTCAGTCGCTTCAGCCCGTTGGGGCGAGTTCAAAGGCGTGTTGGATGCAGATCATTTGGATCTTGGCGGCACGAAAATGGGAGACGCAGGTGCCGATCAATTCGAGCATATCAAATTTTTAGACCAGCTTCTCCGAGAGCTGAGATCAAAAGGACTATAAGAATCTGAGTACTGGGAAAAGGAGACTCGAATGAGATTTTTTATTCGTAACTTCACCGTCACCGGCACGCTAATGGTATCTGCTCAGCTTCTTGGGGGATCTTCCAGTGAAGCTTATACGACCCTTGATGGCATCGAAGGCCTGGGTGCCAACGGGTCCGGAGTCAGTCTATTGCAAAAGCTCACAGCTGCGCAAGCTCGTGCTTTGAAGACCATGACCTATTCGACAGAAACGAAAAAAGTCTATGAGCTGGCAAATGAAACGGTGAGAGAGCTGGACTTTGATCAGCTACTTGACTCCACTTACGCGACGAAACAAAAGGATGGCACCTTTGTTTTTCCGTTTAGAAGCACGATGGAAGCAGGGCAGTATAAAGTTAATTACATGAGAAAACCGGCAGTAGAACACCAGGTCCGTAATTTTTTAGATAGCTCGTTCCAGTTTGGCGTAAAGGAAAACCCGTCGATCAAAACCGATCCTGAGCGTGGATATGGTGTTTCAAGCGAAGGCGTTCTCGTTGTCGATGAATTTGATCATAAATTCATGGGACAATTGGGAAG
>JBIJBX010000132.1:0-7006 GCA_044344995.1 Oligoflexales bacterium
ATGTGTCCTTTGTAAAAATTCCAGTTGCGCGTAACTTTCGCCGAAGATTCCAGTTGCTATATCTAAGAGATTAAACCCATCGCTGGTGGGTTTTTAGCGCTGGAGGTACCTGTCTGCTGCCATTTGCACCGTGCGAGCAACTCCAATGGATAGTCCAGAACGAGAGGCAACTTCCTCTGCCGCATCTGCTACCAAGTCACCTATGGTCCCATAGCCAGCATCAGCCAGAGCGTGTGCTGTGGCTTCACCTACGCCATCAAGCTCAAGGAATAGATTGATGCGCTCGTTACGAGCGGTGTCATAGCTGGAGCCAGGTGCTTGTGCATCCTGGCGGGTCGGGTCTGCACTCGCGTTAGCCAGGAATTCATCGTGATCAGCGCTTGCGCTAGTTTGTTTTTCTTTGCTTGCGCCAATGCCTTTAGCGAGCATGTCATTGGCCGCTTCAACTACTGCTGCCGCTTCTGATTCGTCCATGTTAAGGAGACGAACGAAAGTTCGGCTGCTCATTTCGGCCACTTCGCTAACTGTTTTAATGCCCTCATTCACCAAGATTTCCGCACGCATCATGCCAACACCTGGGATGGATGCGATGAGTTCTTTCGAGCCGACGAGTTCCTGAGCCAAACGGGCTTCGCTCTTAATGTCTAGTCTCCAGCCGGTGAGCTGAGCCGCAAGGCGAACGTTTTGACCGCGCTTACCGATAGCTAAAGATAGCTGATCGTCAGCCACAATGACCTCCATGCTGTGATTATCTTCATCGACAATCACTTTTGTGACAACTGCCGGATGTAGAGCGTTACAAACAAAGCGCGCCGGGTCCGAATCCCAAGGAACAATGTCGATTTTTTCGCCGCCCAATTCTTGCCTTACGGACTCAACTCTCGCGCCTTTCATACCAACGCACGCGCCAACCGGATCAACGGCGCTATCGCGGGAATGAACAGCGATTTTTGTTCGGAAACCTGGATCACGGGCGGCACTTTCAATAGTCACAATACCGTCATAAACTTCAGTCACGTTTTGTTCGAATAGACGAATGACAAATCCAGAGTGGGCACGGCTCATGACGACCTGTGGGCCACGGGATGAGCGCTTAACTTCAAGGACGTAGCCTTGAATCCTGTCCTTGATCTTGTATTTCTCAGTAGGGATTTGCTCGCGATAAGGGATGACGGCTTCTGTTTTGCCAAGGTCGATCACGATGTCGCTTCGTTCGAAACGGCGGACGGTGCCTGAAAGGATTTCACCAACGCGGTCCTTGAATTCATCATAGACTTGAAGACGTTCAGCGTCCCGAACCTTCTGCACAATAATTTGCTTTGCCGATTGCGCGGCGATCCGTCCGAACGCAGCTTTATCAAGCTTCACGCCGATTGAGTCGCCAATTTGCGCTTCAGGATCAAGTTTAGCGGCTTCTTCTGTGTCGATTTCCAAATCTTCGTCAGCGACATCGTCGACGACTTTGCGGAATTGAAATAATTCAATCTCGTCAGTCTCAGCATTGTAGTGCGCTTCCAAATCTGCGGTTGGACCATGATTTCTGCGAGCGGCATGAATGACAGCTTGTTCAAGGGCATCAATGATAACGGCTTTGTCGACATTCTTCTCGCGACTAACAGCGTTAATGACGGCTTTAAGCGCCCCTTCGATTTCGGTGTGTTCTGTGTTGCTCATTGTCTCAACCTTATGTTTGGTCTCACCTGTCGTGAGAGTTTTACATTCTCGTTAATTGGATTTATTCCAATCAACGACTTTTGTTGCTTTCAAAACTAAATTCCAAGGGAACGACCATGCTCCCTCAGTAGTGGACATGTGAATCATTTCGTCGTGATCGATGGCAGTGACACGGCCCACACCTTTACGACGATTCATGAACTTTTCAACGAGGCCAACGCTGATGCGGCAGCCCTCATCTTTAATGGCTCTGAAATCTTCAATAGTGCGTACTGGACGCTCGACCCCAGGAGAGCTTATCTCCAAATTAAATTCGCAGGGGATCATGCTGTCCAATTCCGCACTTTCAACCAACCGATCAGAAACTTTTGCGCAGGCATCCAAGTCAATGCCGTTGGCGTGATCAATGAAAAGCCTGAGTGTGCGGCTATGAGCTTCAAACTCCGCATCAAGACAGCGAAAACCGTCCGCGTGCAACATGGTGGTGACCATATCGGCGATTTGGTGAAGCTGGGCTCGATTGACAAACAAACTTAAATCACTCCGTGGCTATGTAACTAAAAGAACAACTAAGCGCACACCGACACATCCGGCCGTCGATGACTTCCTTAAAGGCGTAAGCCCTGAGGGAAATCCGGTGGACGAGTCTGGTGCTGCAAATTTGTGCGGTTTGTAACGCGAGAAAGTTTGCTAGCTCTTCAAGCCAGACGGTTCAGAAGCTATCCTTTGACCAAGGGGTCATTTTTACTAAGGAAGGCTCCGCCGGTCTCGAAAATACTTCGAGGAGTCAGGTATTTAGCATGATGCGAAGCCCAAAGGCAATACTTTGATTGAAGGTTGGGCGGTGAAAATTCTGCCTACTGCTATCACTCGGGTATTTGTTACAGTTATTCTAGGGGTATAACCCCTAAAACCAGAGCATTTTTTGAGGTCCCAAGACTGGGACCTTGACCCTTGAATAGGCGGTGACCCAATCATGGCTATTTTCAATATTTTTAAGAAAAAGCAGGAGCCAGAAGTTCCTGGAACTATAAGCGAAACGGCCTCCTTCATCCAAAAAAGGCGCCATCAACGCTATGACGTTAGACCTACGGATCTCTGTACCTTGGATGTGGACGGTCCCCAAGGCGTCAGTATTCGCCTGCGCAATATCTCTCACTTTGGCTGTTTTGCTGACGATTTGGCTCAGACCACCCTAGATAAATTAACCCTTCCCACCATGGCTAAAGTAACACTGGCCGGGCGAGTGCATACAATTGAAATCATTAGCGTTGCGAAACGCTCTGGGGGATTTGGTATTTCGTTTCGACATGCCTCCGTGGAAGCGCTCCAAGGTATGGGCGAACTGATTTTGCCATTGCACTGGGGAGTCAGTGCCACGTTTTTAGGTGAAGAACCCTCGAGTAATAATCCTGCGCTTCGGAGGCTGAAGTTTCGTGGCGAGGGTCAGTTTGATCTGATTGTTGAATGTGATGCTTCGGATGAGGTCCAGTTTTTAATGGGGACTTTCATGATGCCTGGCGGCCATTATGTCAGTGTCATTTGGGACGGAGAGAGTCTAACGACCAAAAAAACCGTCAATATAAATGATCCTAGCGCTCGTATGGCTAAAACCGAGACCTTGGATCAAATTATTGTTCATATGTGCGCAGCGGCCTGTCTCGGGATCAAGCGTCCCGTTACGGACAACTGCGCCATTCTTTTGTGTAGACGAGCGAAGAGCTAAGCATTCATTTTGCTTCACTTCTAGCTCCGTTTTGCTTTGCCTTTTAAGGCTCACAATTAGCTTCGCCAAAGCAGAGCATTTCGCTTGAATTTTTGGCCTGTGCCGACTTGTGCCACCAGATCACAAAATCTCTGATGGAATAAACTGGCTTATAAGTCTTATCGGTTCCGTTGGAACGAACACCGACAATCAGTTTACCGAGATAATCTTCGTTGGATTGGGTCAGCGCAAAACCTGACTTTAATATCCTTACGCCTTTGCTGACCATGGGACGGAAACTATCAGGGTTTAACTTGAAGCCCCCGAGCATTTCCGAATTATTGATTACCTCTATGTTGTTACGATCAACTACAAGTTTATTGCCGCGGATGATGGCATGCCCATTGATAATGGCGTGGCCGTTAATGATCGCGTGCCCATTGATGATGGCATGGCCATTCATCAGCCAGTAAGCATTTGCCGATGTGTTAGGGGACTTGCCGTTAGATTTTTCTTCGGCAAAACCAAAAACTTCTTGTAGTGACCATTCGCCGCTCAGAGCTGAAAACTTCTGAGGGCTACCAAAACGACCGTAAGAGCAAGACTCGTTATTTCTGATGATTCTTAGGACGCGGTCAAATGGGTTGAACGATAAGCGGCACTCGGACTCTGCTCCAAGCCAGTTGGCAGGCAGGCTGGCGAGACTGGTGAGGTCAACGGCCACCAGCGAGTTTGTATCGTTTGGTCGCTCCATGGATAGGCCTACGACTTCCCCGTTGAAATTGACGATCGGACCTCCAGATAAACCAGCTTCCGCCAAATTAACGCTCGTATCGATCGCTTGGAGCTTGAACTTGATAAGTGGTCCGAAATTAGACGTGTCATCAGTAGGCCATCCGTTCGGCGGCAAATAACCCCGGCGGTGAGTGATCGTACCTCGGCCCGACACCGGATAGCCGAATACGTCAAGTGCAACGTTGTTGTTCATGCTTCTGGCGATGTTTAACCCGAAGAGATCGAGTTCAGTCATTCGACCGCTACCCAAAATTTCGGTCTCTGCTTCTGGTGATAAAGCAAGAAGGGCCAGATCACTTTCCATGTTGGTTACTAGGAGGCGACCAGCTTTCCCGTATAAGTTGCCGTTAATCAATAGATCGTAGGTCTCACCGTCATCAAATAAACTTTCAGAGTTGTCTAAAATGTGCTGAATCTGACCGCGAGTTGAAAAGCCATAACTGAGAGGGAAAAGATGCGCTGCCGTCACAATGAAACGTGTGTTCAAAGGAAGTGCGCGCAACTTTGCAGCCGTATCCGAACCAAAGACAGGAAAGATGCTTTCGGCGTTTGCAACGAAGAAGCCAGAGCCAAGGGAGAAGTTACCCTCGAGGGTAATTTGTACAGTCGCTCTTTTCGCGCGTTCCCGATGCAAAGCAGAGAGGGCGGGATAGGGTGACTCTTCTGTCAAAGTAGCACCAGTTGCCAAGGCCGAGGAGTTCAGGTCGAATTTGGTAAAAGGGCGGATGTGGTGTGCTGCTTTTGTCTCGGGGAGTATGATCCAGAAAACTCCGTTTTGATGGCCGAAGTTTCGACCCGAGATTTTTAAGCTAGTGCTTAAGCCAATCGTTCCAGACGGCGTATTTGGCAACACATTGACATCTAAGACGCAGCGATAACCGCCTTGAGTTTGCTCACGATCACACAATGGTGCGGTCACATTGACATAGCGTCCTGACCAACCCTGACTATCATCTCGTATCAAAGAATTTTCCGCGGTCTCTGGCCAGCTGCCATGCAAATCAATAGAAATCGAGTCACCGTCAACTGGGTGAGAGTAATACTGCTCAATTCTAAGTGTTGTTGAAGAGCTTGCGGGCCTAATTACGGCCGGCACTCCTGGCGGGTAAACAAACCGTTGGGCGGGATCTTCGCTGATCTGCCACATAACGGAGCTATTTAATTTTTGCGGTCCCTCAAAACCCTGCGCCGAGGTCATCGTCATGGCGAGCACTGCCACGCCTAAGCCTAGACGTTCAAAAAGTTTTTTGGCATCACTGCGTCCACGTAAGGCGCGTATCATCGGACAGATCCTTTATCCTGACAATTTTCAAACTAATCGGAAACGATTTGCCTAAGTTATAGCCTCGATTTTGCAATTTACGCAAGCTTAATGGAGGCTCTGCACCCAGAGGGGCAAGGTCTTTAGGCCTTGCTGACTATTTTTAATTCACATTCTTGGAACGGGGGTATATAAAAGCCAATATTTTAAGGGAGTCCCATAAGTCTCAATGATGACAGAGCGTTTAGAATCGGCCCTCAAAGCAATTAAGGAATGCCACAGTAAGAGGCATTGGGACGATTTTTTATCCAAATATGGCGATGTTGTCACGGGTGCCCCCTCTCCGCGATTGATTAGTGAAATATTTCGCAAGTTGGAATCGGACCCGCAGTCGCTCAACTACGATCCAAATCTTTGGGGGCATCTACTGACCGGTGCAATTGCTTGCTGGAACATTGAGTCTGGAGTTGAGATCGCAGAGTTTTCAAAAAAGTTGACCGTACCAGTCGTCAGTATTCCTGCCGCACAAGTTTTTCTTGAAGCTGGTAAGCCAGGGCTTAGTCGCGAGTTCGCTCAGCGCGCCTTGAGGCTGACGGCACTTACTGACCTGGAGCGTATTCAGCTAGACTTGTTGGTGGCTTCCAGTTTTGCGGAGGAAGGAAAGACCGACCATGCCGTGCGTGTTCTTGGAAAAGTCACGTCTTTGGTCCGGTCGGCCCAGATGACGGATCGAGAACGAGCTGATTTCGTCATGCGCATGGGTCGACTACAGTATTTTATGGGGCGATATCCCGATGCTGCAGGAGCTTTTCAAGAGGCCGCCCCCATACTTCGCGAGCTTGAAGATTGGGAAGGTGCGGCCAGGGCGTTATTTAACGCTGGAGCTTGTATTCAAAACAGTGGCGCTGAAAAAACTGAGGAAGCAACAGCCTTAGTGGAGCAGGCGAGAAATCTTAGTGTTGAGCATAATCTGCCGGGCCCTCGATCACATTGTGAGGCGTTCTATGGCGTTGAAGCCTATAGCAAGGGAAACTTTATTGGAGCGCGGGAGCACTTCCGGCGTGCCATGACTGTATTACCGGCCAGCGACAAATCCTTTCGGCGTCTCCATATTATGTCCTTTTTGAGTTTTACTTATTTTGCCATGGGTAAATTCACTCTCGGCATTAAATTTGGAAGGCAGACGATCGAACTGGCTGCCCTTGATGCAAGCGAGAGATTTAAGACGCGCTATCAGGCGCTTGAGGCCGAGATATTATGGGAAGAGGGGAAAATACCAGAAAGTATGCACGTGCTGAAAAATGCTGTGCACCAGCTGGTTCTTCACGGTGTGAGAAATCTCGAGGAACTTTCCACTTTAAGTCGTTATCAACTCCAGCTGGCAATGTTGGGGGAAGATTCACACGAACGCTTTAAAATTGACGAGTCACTGCAAAAGGATCAGACGCAGTGGTTGGAGTATCGGTATTCTCGAGCCGCATTACCAGGGGTCTCTGATTCTGGATTGGATGTCTTGGCAGAGCTAGAGGATTGCCTGCGTATGGCTAAATCCTTGGAGGCGCTGAACCATC
>JBIJBX010000133.1:0-6926 GCA_044344995.1 Oligoflexales bacterium
GGGGATGATAGGGCAAAGTGTAATCATGGGACACACGTCGCAGGCATAATTGCCGCAAAGCCGACTGATACCAATGGGGAAACCAAGTATGGAGGTGTCTGTCCGTTTTGTAAGATCATGATTCTCAAAGTTGCGGAGGTTGAAGCTACTGACACATCAGCTGATTTGAAAATATCGGATGATAGTCAGATTAGGGCTTTCAAGTATCTTACTCGTTTCCGGAAAAGTGGCGGAAGTGCGGTCCGACTTATTAATGCCTCATTTGGTAAATACAACCGTTCACGAAGTCAGGCGATCTTGATCGATGTTTTGAAGCGAGTAGGAACCGGCTCTTTAGTTATTGCTGCAGCCTCAAATGAGGACTCCGTTATTCGCTCGTATCCTGCGGCGTTCGCGAATGCTATTGCGGTGGCATCTGTGGGTACAGATGACCAGACATCTGTTCAGAAGTCTTATTTTAGCAATTACGGGTCATGGGTGGATATTTCTGCGCCTGGTGCAGGCATTCTCTCAACGGTTTCTGGGGGCGGTGCGGCTTTGCAGAGTGGAACCTCCATGGCCGCACCCGTAGTGGCAGGAGCGGCGGGCCTACTGCTTTCCGCATTTCCGAATTTGCCGTTCAACGAGCTCAAAGAGCGAATTTTGAACTCTGCCAACGCATCTAAACTTTATGGCGGTGGTAAGGGCGGTGAAATCAACGTTCAGTACTATTACCCGAAGGTGAGTGGGGAGGCGACCAGGCGCCCGTTACTCGGCGGTGGGTATGTTGACGCAGATGCCATGCTCAAGAAGGGAGTCAATTCTGCTACCGGCCAGCCCATGGACCGGGTGACAGCTGGCTGCGCTGTCATCAAGGGCGAGGATCGCCCAGGAAGCGCGTGGATTTTGACTGCATTAATGGCTATTCCGTTAGTTTTGGGGCTGCTGCGTCGACGGGGTGGTTCGTGGGTAATTTAAGTCTGGTCTTTCATGTGGCATCTCTCATCGTCTCTATAGCCCTCGGCGCATGGATTGTGAGTCAAGCAAGGTCTCTAACGCTCTGGAGGGAATGGGTTTCGTATGGTTCGCACCTGCGAATCCATGTGGGTGAGCCTATTCGCGTGCTTAAAAGTTTCGCTGCTGCGATTGGCGCAGAGTTTGAGACTCACGTCGGACTCAATGCTTTTCCGCCAGGTCGTTTGAGCCTCAAGTCTGCTTTTGACCTCCATAGATTGGGCTTTATCGAGCGCATCATCATTAAAAAGTCCACCTCCCTGTGCGTTTGCTTTGTCCTAAGGCACAAACCGGGTACAATTGGGTTTGATTCTGCCACTTTAAGTCGAGAACTGGGTGCTGAACTGCTGTTTGAGTAGTTTATCCATTCGCGCCTAATTGCGCCGCACCGCCTCGCTTATAGTGCTAGTGGTTGTCTATCTAACTCGCATGGGGGCGCGTATGTTTGTCATCGCCAATATCATGATTAATCTTTTTCTTTCCGTAAGCTGTGTGTCGATGCTCACAGCCGAGACCAATACAGCCAAAGCGCCGCCCGCGATTATTGCAAATATGGATTTGGAAGACGCTCTTCAAGCGGCAATTCAGTTTGGTGGCAGCACGTCCAAAGACGTTCGCAAACTCATCGTAAGACGTAAACAATGGCCGCTTGCTGAGAAGATTTTATATCAGGCAATTCAGGATGGTATTTTTAATTACCAGAACGCCCAGCTCATCAATGCTGTAATGCTTTATACTTCAGGGCCGGTTCAACCGCAGGAAGCTCTTTTTAGCCAGATGGTGACATCTGGAAGACCGCTTGCGCGTCAGCTTGCATGGCAGATGGCGGCTGCTCTGCCTGGGAAACCTATGCGTCAAGCAATGGAGCGTGAACTCAATCGGGCAGTCTATGAGGATGACGAACAAAGTTTATTTTTCCCTGCGATGGCCGTGGCTGTTCAGGAAAATCGCATGACGACAGCTTATTCGGTAGTTCGTCGAGGATTATTCCTGACGAATCAGGAAGAATTCGCGCAAGCTATGGCAACGTTAAATCCTGAGCAGGCAAGTGCCGACTTGCTAGACTATTTGGCCATTTGTCCACCGGAGGAGTTGCGGCAACTCACCCAGTCATCGATCAATATTTTTGCCGCGACGGTTGCGCTTAATCATATGTTGAAATTCCCCCCCAGCATCGCCCATTCCAGACTTGAGACAGTTTTTTATTACGCAATCTCTAGAAATCCTGGACTCAGCGACTTAGCCCTTAGTTTGGTTGATGTTCTTGTTGATAAAAATCAATCGGCTATGGCGTTGACCCTGTCGAGAATGCCAGTGTGGACACAGGTCGCGTTTATCGAAGGCGCTCGTCGAAATCTTACCGCATCCAAACGCGTTTTTTTGTCTGAATTGAAAAAAGTAACAGCACAAAATGAAATTATCGAAGAGTTGGGAGACGTGAAGTTGTGAGATTTTTCCAATCTCGTCCAACAAGTATTTGGCGGGTCGCTTGCGCGATTAGCCTTATCTTGTGTTTGTGCTCTAAAGCCGCGCTAGCTAATGTCCTGGCTGTTAAAGAGTGGCGAGGTGAGTATTTCAAAAAGAAGGAGGGGGGTCTTTTCGTAAAGACGACTCCCGTCGATTTCCCGAAGCTGGTAACCTCGAATGTGCAGGTAAAACTTTTTGGAATCATTCAGCAGCAATATTACACATTCTCAAATACGCAGGTGGCATCGGGCGAGCCTCCCAGAGAAATCTGGAAATTTCCAAGCGGCAAATATCGAATTGAGCGAGTTGAACTCGTGGACCATGCTGGAGTCAAACGCGAATGGGTCGGAAATCCCAACTCACCCATGACGATCCTTGTACCTCGCATTATGCTGTCCAACTTAGGCGTTTGGACGATTAGGCCTGCCGGAGCTACAGGACTCAGCATTAAGTTTCAGATGATCGGTAACACGTATTTAGAGAAGGGATCGACCAGTGATAGTAGTGTCGCCGCTGTCGTTAACGGTTTTACTGGGTCGATACAAAAGGTTATTGGCGGCAAAAAAGTCATTGATGGTGCCGATCGAGATTATTCCGATGACAACACTCTGAGAGCCACAGCCACTTTCACACGTCAGATCGGCATGTATTACAGAGTTGATATGTTTAAACACAACAAGTACGCCAAAGACGTGATGGCTGCTATTTCAGCCTTTGATCCAAAAATTCGCGAGTGCTATACCAAAGCGCTCAATCAAAATGGCGCGCTTAAAGGCGATCTGGTGATTCAGGTGGTCGCATCCGCTAAAACTGGAACGATTCGTCAGGCGCGTAAGAGCAAGGGATCGATAGCAGAAGGTGGAATGATTGACTGTATTGTCGAGGAGCTGACGCAAATACCGATGCCCGTGCAAGAAAACATGCTCGGTGAGTTAACTTTTATTTTTGAGGTCAAGTAAGCTCAACCCAAAGGAGATCTGGCGATGAATGAAGCAAATACTCAAAAAAGTAGCCAACCCGCGACTGGAAAGGCGTCACGCAGTATTAAAAACTATGCGTTACAGCCCCTTTTGCAGGTGCGGTTAGGTCTGTATAGCATCTTATTGTCGTTTGTCTTTGCCATTATCATCGCTGGGATTCTTTATTTTAATCTCGCGAAGTTTTCGGCCATTATTGTGCAGTTGACGGGTGTTGAAGATGAGGTCAACGATCTACTCGCGCAATATATCGCGCCCGCGAAAATCCAGGTGCTACTGGCATTGGTCGCCTATGTGGTAATTAACATTATCGTGACTGTTTTGTTTACTCATAAACTTATAGGGCCAACTATAGCATTTCGCCGGCACATTAGAATGATTGCTGAAGGTAAATACTCATATCGAACAAATCTTCGTAAGGGTGATGCTTTTGCGGAAGTTGCAGATGATCTGAATAATTTATCAACAGTTTTGGAACAGAAGTTAAAGGCTGAAAAATAAATTTCAAGATTAAATTTTTGTGGATACCTGATGTCTACCCTTAATTCGACGCTTAATGATTGGTTTGTCAGCGCCATTTTAAAAGATGGGACTGTTGGCCAGTGTTTGTCTGAGGTTGAAAGAGAGTTAAGTAGCAAACAAAAATTTGTTGCCATGCTGCGGGAGCGGATTGCGGAGAGGGCCCCAGCAAATGTCGATGTGGTTTCTGATATTTCTGCCCGCATTCTGATCTTGGAAAATACATTGAAATTTCGTTTAAGTGTTCTCAGTCCCGCTCGCCGCGGTGCTTGGTTTCGCGAAAGCGCGTCGACAGCGGCTGGGCCTTTTGCCGGCTCCTTGCTGACAGAGCCCGTATTTTCCACCTACGATGAGAAAAGTTCGAGTCGTGTTAGGGCTGGGCTAAGGAAGTGCTGGTTAGAGCATAATTTAGTATCTTATCCTCTGCGAGCGACGCAGGCTTGTTTGTGGAAAACGATTTTATCCCTCAATTTTGAGATTCATAGCGCTGGAGACTTTGCTCCTTGGTCAAGGCTCGAGAAGCTTCCGGAAGATCTTCCGTCGGAGTTTGAAAGTAGGGCGCTGAAGGCTTTTTTGAGCAATGTAAAAGCCGAGTATTTGTCCGCGAGACGGCGACTTGATGACTGCTATGCTGCCTTGTTTGAGGCATCTAATCGATTCTGGGCCGAGGCTGGCGCTAGTAAAAGTGCTTTTGCTGATAGTCAAGAGGACCTCTATGATGGTCACCGCGTGGCAGAAAAGCTTCGCCAAGAGTTTAGAAGTCGACGGTCCTCTCCTACAATAAAGCGACCAGTTGCCAAGTCTAGTCAAGACATCGAGGCGTTGTCGTTCATGGGGTTTGACGAGTTCCCAGAGCTAGAACTCTTGCGCCAGCGCTATCACTCCCTCGCCTTGGAGATGCACCCGGATCGGGAAGGTGGGAATGAGGCACGATTTAAATTGCTTGCTAAAAGTTACAAGCACTTAATTCGGCAGTGTGGTCGTGGTGGCGTTAGTTGACGAAGGACTTGCGATAAAGTTAGAGCGTATTAAACTATAAGTGTATCAATAAATGGATATGTCAGTAGCAAGAGGTAAATCGTGAAAGACTGGTCACCAGATGAGTTGCAAAAAAACCTCGAAGCAGGATCCAAGGTCTTCTTGAAACTTTGGAAAAAGGGTTGTGGGGCCTGTAAATTGTCGATTCCTGCGCTTGAGCGTATTGAGGCAGCTGACACCCATGGATTGAAATTTGGACAGATTTGTACTGACGATCATCCAGAGATTCTTGAAATTTCTGAGTCACACGTTTTGCCGGTCTTCTTCGTTTTTGCGGATAAACAAATGCGAGGACACCTTGAGGGTTTTAAGGGGATTGAAAAATTGAAGTCGATGATTGATGAAGCCTTGAAATAAAAAGTCCTATCTGAGAGTTGTAATCCATGCGTCAGCTAAAAATTGCCCGTTTGATAATTTGTTTTTTTTCGATCTACGTCGGACTCGAACTCAGCGCATGCGCCAGTAAACCTGACGCTGGGAATAGAAGCGCTGACTTGGCTGATTTAAATATCGATCCAGATCAGAAGGCATTACCAGCTGGAGAGTCCCCAAACGCTCCTGTTAAAGATGTTGAGGGGCAGGCGACGACGGTCGATCAAAAGACGACTGGATCGACTAGTGAATCATCCACTGAGGTTCCGCCAACCCCGACTGTTGACGAACTTCAATCAAACACCGACGGGCAAGCGACCGAGTCGGTTGAGCCTGAGGCTCCCATATACCAAGAGTCCGGACCAACGGGCGCTGAACAAGGTGATGTTGGTTCGGGGCCGCAAACTCGTTTTATAAAAGCGGCGGAGCTAAATATTCGCGAAAAACCAAACAGGTACTCAAAAATTGTTGGTAAACTTCGCGGTGGTCAGCGTGTTAGGGTCCAAATTAAGGGTGGTTGGGCCCGTCTTGAGCCTAATAGGTGGATTCGATCCCGTTGGCTGATAAAAAGCCAGCCGAGAGAGTATGTGACGAGTGATGATTCTGCTTCCAAGTCGAAGTTATCAAGAACCAAGAAGAAATCAGCGGTCGGAAAATCGCGCGTTAAAAAATCAGCGAAGATTAAACGAAAATCGCGTTAGTTTTGGATTTGCTATGGATAGACGTCAAAAATTAGCAAAAGCCCTGGCGAAGATGAGCGAGATAACCCCGTCTCAAGGGCTTTTGCACGCCTTAGTCCATTCCGTCCTTTTCTTTGGACTGCTGATCACCGTATTTGTATTCTGGCAGCGGGATGTACGCGTGGCGGTCTTGGCGACTTTTGCCCTATCATTGGTATATACCGCAATTCTAGTCACAGCTCACGATAGCATTCATCGAACCTATACGGGTATTAAGTGGTTTGACGATTACTGGCCAGTTTGTTGGACGGCGACCATGTACTGGCCACATCGAACCTATGGTGAGATCCACAAGCTTCACCATGCAATGTTGGGCAGGGATTTTGAAGATCCAGAACGTCCGACATTTTTGCGCTCGGAGTATGAGGATGCTGGGTGGGCGAAACGTTGGTATATTCGTCACCAATGGCTAGTGAATATTTTTGTCCTCGGCGGCATCGGTTTCATTGCGAAACATTGGATGATGGGTCGAAGTCTCAGTGAGAAATATCCTCAGATGCGGTTGGCCATGCGACGAGATGCGACGGCCATTGCTGTGGTAGTCCCGGTCGAAATTGGATTAGCTATTTATTTTGATTCGCTTGGCGCCTTTTTGCTGTCATTTTTTATTTTGGAGAGAGTAGGTGGTGCTCTTCTGCAAATGCGTGGTCTGGCCGAGCATTACGGGCTGTGGGAGTCTCGAGTAGCAGATTCCACCTACCGACAGGCGCTTTCAGCACGAAACATGAAGGCGGGGTGGTTTTTTCGCTGGTTATTCAATGATCTATGCTTTCATTCCATTCACCATGCTTACCCCAGTATTCCATGGTACAAATTGGGC
>JBIJBX010000019.1:0-19961 GCA_044344995.1 Oligoflexales bacterium
GTCACTTGTAACCTTATAAAGAGCTATCAAGTGTCGCGCATAGCTCTGCGCTGCATGACATAGTTCCCCCTCATGACCGAGCGAAAGAACATGGCTTCCCAGTTCATGCATGAACAAACAAAAACGCTCCGACTCCTTAAGCATGTGCTGCTTGAGTGTCTCGTGAAGCATTTTCTGCGTCTCGCTACCTGCCTCGAGCGCACAGGGTAAATTTTCAAGCAAAAACTGCGCTGCAACTTTTTCGCTTTTTTTGACAAAAAGCTGCTGAAATAGCGCTTCCATAATCGAGTGGCCGAATCGACCCATCAGACGATTGTAGTTCTTTTTTGCGGAATTCCCATATTCTGTCTGACTAAAATAACGCAGTAGACAAAGCCTAACCGCCTGCACGTTTGTGTTACTGACGCTCAGCAGATAAGCGGCAATGTGATCAGATATAGATCGACTTTTATCAATTCGCCCTGGATCATCATCCTCAACCCGCTGGATGTTGAGGCCAATCTCACAGATTAGCGCCACAGCCGCTGAGACTACAGTCTTTGAGAGATCATCCTCACCCACTTCACCGCCGAGGCTAATCTCCACTAAATTGCGCGTAATTCCCTCAAATTCATCACTGTCGAACAGCGCTTCCAGAAAAGCAATCATGATTGATTCACGACCCGATGCCGTCAAGATGGAATATAAACTTTCCACCAAGATCTCAGAGGCCAAGCGATCATTAAACCTCTCACCCATCCGTAGGGCCATGTGACGAACCAAATCACAAGTTCTTTCCTCACCCAAAAACTTGACCACGGTTCGGCCTTCGCTCCAAGAGAGTAAGTGCCCCATATCAACTAAGCGTTTCGCATCAACGATGTCATTGATATTTTTCCAGTTGATTGATTTTTTAGATTTTATAGACATCATGGATTTGGTCCTCTCAGTTTTTTCAAGATACAACGACGCGCCGCAATTAACCTGTCTCAGCTAACTTTACTTTCCGAGGACTGACGCTTAGTTGCCACCATGCGCTCAATTTCATCGCCAATACCTTTATCAAGCCCGACAAACATCAGGCCAAAACCAACCGGAAATCGTGGGTATGAATTGTAGCGAACGACTCGCGCAAAAACGTTAAATGCCCTAACAAAGCCATCGACTCGCACTGAAAGTTTCAATTTCTCACCCACTGTGAAAATTTGATCGTTGGTCTCCACAAAGATCCCAGTGGCAGAAATATTGACTCCACTGCCGATAATGACCTGACCATTATTGTGCACAATGACCCGCCCCTGAATCGTGGCACGCGGGGCTGCATAGCGACGCTCTGGACTTGCCGGCTGCTGTGTTCCTGCAGCTTTAAGGCCAAGATCTTCAAGGCACTCCTCCATGGGGCGCCAGTCCTTCCATCCAGCCTTGAAAAGATATGCATCTTGAGAGATCATCTTACTGTCCAGCATCTGCTTGACCTGAGCGGTCGCAAATGGGCCCAATTGTTGATTTCCTTGATAGACGAACCAATTTTGATCGCTCATGAGAATGCCCTCCTTGACTGACGACGACACCTGCGGTTGCCTTGGAGGGAACCAACCGGCTCACCCGCAACCAGATGCACGGCAGACGAATCGGCGGCTTTTCGAAACCCTTTAGCAAAAAAACAATTTTTTTTAAAAAAGGCTTTATTTTCAAATGGTTAAAATTTCAAATTTCCGCTCCCTGCAGGCTCTTATACTCAGCTGCTTTTTGTTGGTTGGGGGCAGCGCCAGTGGCGGCAAGCCCCTTGATATAACCACGCCGCCGTCAAAGGCGGAATGGCAGCACTTCAATAAAATGAACCAGGCCCAACTGGTAAAACTGTGGCAGTTTCAGGTGGCGCGTGGCCACAAAAACCTGGGCGCTTGGGCCTGGCAGTGGCGACTCGGTTGGATAAGACAGTGTCTTGGGGACGGTGCACCAAAACCCTGCTCCGACATTCTTGACCAAGCTCTGAGCGATGAGGCTATGGTTGTTCGCGCCGAGGCGGCGACTGCTTTAGGGATCATTTATCGCGGGCGAGCCAATGAACGCATCGTAAAAAACCTGGCTAAATCTTTTACGGATCCGCGCAACGTGCGACACGGAAGCCCTTTATTTGTGTGTGATCGTATTTTGGCTGCACTACGCAATATCGGCGGTGAACTCGCCGACGAAACGGCAGGAAGACTGGCCAACAAACACCCGTCGACCGCCGCATATTGGACCAAGATGCAGAGACAGACACTCTGATATCGATTGGGAAAAGCTTGCGACGTTAAATGGGCGTTGAGCTGCACCCGAACTGTAATCGTTCGAAAATCACGGGAAATTCACTGCAGCTTATCGCTATAACTGCCTGTAATGTAAAGATTTTTAAGCGCCGCGAAGTTCTCTTTAACTTCGCGCGCAAAGACGCCGATACTCCCTACACGAATAGACGGAGTGTGGAGGGGTTCAATGGGCGTCTTAAAAGCAGCTTGGCTCATGATGGTTCTGGTGATCTCAGCCTGCCAGGCAGGCGGTGACGCCGGCAATCCAGCTCCGGCAAAAAAATCCACTGATCAAGATAAGCTAAACCCAGATAGCGGCGGCACCATCAACACGACACCGTCTACGTCAACTACAGGTGGCGTTGGAACTCTCACTGGTGATGCCAAGTGCTGGAAGAAAATGCTTGAGACACCCGAATATCTAGCGTGCAAAGCTGCAGGTAAAGTTTTCAATCGAGTGAAGAAAGTCTGCGTCGAACTTGGGATGACATTAACAAATGATTGCTCCGGGATCAGTGCTGCAGCCATTCAGGACGCGCACAATCAAATCTTGAAACCTGAAAACTTACCTAAAGCCTATCTAACTACAGATCAATGTGGCTCGTACACTCTGAACGGCAAAAAATTCGCATTTGCCTATGTGATGGGTCAACAGTTTTTCGACGACTCTACAGCCGAAAACAAGGCTGCCAGTTACAAAATTCATGTTAGAAAAATCTGCTATCACCCTAACACAAACAACCCAGCAGTGGACCAAGCCACCTGCGTTCATGAGTCCGTTAATGTCTCCAATGCAGCCCCGGTCATGGCGGATAGCCTTGGCTCATGCGAGTAATTGAGTCTAGGACCCTATCAGCGCCCGCGCGCCCAACTAAAAATCTTAGGGTTTGAGTAGCAGTATTCTGCAATGCCTTCTTGGTGGAAATTTACGGTGCAAATAACTTCATGCTCCGCTGTCTCTACGTAGCGATACTCTTTTGGTGACGCTTCGCAAAGTCGATCTTCGTAGGCTTTGGTGCAAATTGACTTAGTCTCATCTTCGGCGCTTATGACCTCGCGAAACATAGAGCGCTCACCAAGGCACGGATTCATTCCAGAGCCTTCAGGATAAAAGTTTCTGACACATACATCCGTATCTCGCGGCGGCTCAGCGCCAAAGGCGGCGACTGCAAAAAATCCAAACCATACGATAGCCAGACAATTTGATGCTTTCATGCAACCTCCCAACCAACAATAGTTTACTGATACTCATACCCAGGATGAACAACGCCGCCTGTTTGCCAATCAAGCCAATCAAGTGAATCGTTGCGGCCTTCGTCTGACCATGGATCAGATTCATTGTCGACTACATCGTGCTTCGTCGGCTCGGTGCTACGTGCGTAGTAATTGGATTTGGTATTCCACTCGCGAATCTGAATCCTAATCGCAGCCAGAGTTTCCCAAGCCGAGTCATGGCAAGCGATTGTGTAATAAGGGTTGCCGTACTTTCTTTCACCCGCTCCTGAATCAATATCAAAATCAAATGCTGCAGGCGGACCATTGCCATGCTCTGCTGGGTTGAAATAATTCGCTACCCAACCGGTACCAACTTGATGATCAACTAAAGCATCAAATTTATATTCATCGCTAATACCTTTGCCTTCGACAAACCTGAAAGTACGCCTTGGCACTCCAAATTTTGTTTTAGGCTGAGACGTTGTTGCAGGTCCACCGAGACATTTATCAAGAGTTCGATATACATCCGTCGTTGTGGGTGCGCCGTAAGCGCCCATCCCATCCGCAGCGGAGGGATCCCAAACAAAGCTCGTTTCAACATATTCACCTACGCAACAGACCGGATCACCCTTCTCAGCGTAGCAGCCCCAATTTTTCTCGGGCTCAATTGTTCCGTTACGGTCTTCGTCGATTCCGATCGCACCATTCTTGTCCGTGTATTTAACGAGACTTGTGGTCCACTTTGTTTGGCGATTGACAAAATAAAATGGATCTACGCTGACATAAGCGCACATATCGCTTGGCACGTGGTAATGAAGGGAGTAACTTTGCGCGAACAAGGTCCACTCCTCGGCATCCATGTAGCAATCAACAATCTTTCCCAGCTCACCTTTACATGGCTCCTCAAACGTGGATAAGCCTTTATGCATGTCAAAAAACTCTGCCACGCCCTTATTTCCCGGCAGAACCTCGACAAAAAATCCGGCAGCGTCTTCGACAGTTCCAACCGGGGGATTAGGAATTACTGTAGGCTTATTCGGTGTTGTGCCGCCACTTCCACCGCCTCCGCCTTTACTACAAGCCATTAGCATAGCCAGCGAAGACAAAACCATAAGACGACCCAAAAATTGGGAAGCAGACCAAAGAGGCGAAAAAAGCATAAGCGCAATCCTCTAATTTAGGCGTAGAAAAGATTCTGATTTAACTAGAGTTTGACACATGATTTCGCGATGTTTCAAGCCGAAAATCGCTAATGAGATTGGTGCTCGGAGTGAGAATCGAACTCACAAGGTCTTGCAACCGGTGGATTTTGAGTCCACTGCGTCTACCAGTTCCGCCATCCGAGCATCGGAAGGGGTCAGACTATAAGCATTAGAGAACCGCAAATCAAGGGGATTTAAATCCCACCTGTGCCTCAAATTTAAACAAATATTTCAATATCTTACGCCCAAGATCCGCGGCCAAAAGCGAACCTACCGTCACGAATCTTAACCTTATTTCAGACCAGGTAAGATGGCAGACGCCACTTTTCCTTGCCCCGTGGCTGAAAGGTGAAAGCAATCCCCGGCCACGTCGGCACCGTCAAAGCGAATCTGCTCGGGGCCGTCGAGATAAACTGCTTCGAAGGCTTTCGCAGGGTGCGCCTGCCCTCGCCACTCATTGAATTGCAGCACGGCCTTCTTCTGAGCGTCCCGGTATGCCCTAATACGATTGGCCAACAAAGTTTGCCTGGCAGAATCTTGCGCCGCAGGCGAAAACAAAGTTGGACAAAGTAAAACTGGGCTTGGCGGAAAAATAGCACTGAAAATTTGTAGCCGCGGATCTTCCGATTCCTGATTCTTTGGATTTTTGGGACTAAATAATTTTTCCCTCGCTTCGCGACAAGTGACCTGGTCGCCGTGTAAATTGATTTTACGATCCAGTATGGACTGCTCATGCATCAGGGCCGTAACCGGAAGGAAAGCCGGCAGGAAAATTCGAGTTCCCCGAGGCGACACATGACCATTCAAGACCAAATATTTCATGCCAGTCAGCAGACCATCACCATAATCTTGCGCTGACGATATATCTTCATAGGACTGAGCACAAAGGTCATTACCTGAATAAAACATGATGATTCTTGCAGGTAGATCTTTTTCACGGCTGCCAATAAGACGCGATGCATGGACCCATGCTCGCTGCGATCTGGCCCCATTTTCTCCGGCGAATAAAATATCTCGAGCTGGTAGGCCCAACGAACGGCCCACAAAATACCCATATGAGAGCCGATGCTCGTCAATGGTCGCAGACGATAACGCTTGCATGGTGTTATGCCAAAGCCAACCTGAACCAGCATCATTTTCGCGGATTGAAGGCAAAACAAGGTCGGGCCTGTCAGCATCTTTGGCTAATTTTCTGAACGGCTCAGGAAATAAATCCGCTGTCAGCTCAATACGGCTGCGTCCAGTGAACACATCCCAAAGGGACCGCGAGTCAAACTCCACTTTCGGATTTGCGGCGGCACCTGAGGAAATACTGTCACCAAGCACGGCTAATCCATCAAAGGCTGAGGCCCGAGTGGCCGACAAGCACAACCAAGAGAAAACTAATAATCTTTTGTGACTCAATGGTTATTCCTTATTAAAAAATCTGCGCATCAGATTTGGCATCTGTTTAACCAATGCAAAAATATCGCCAAGGCTGGGATCCGCTGCTCTGAATAGCACTGGTCCCGCCACCATCGCAAAGGGAACATTAGCATCGATGCCGCGCGCCAATCCCTCGATGGTCATGAGGCTTTTCGCCATAAGCAAAAGTCCAGCTGGCATCGGGATTCCAAGGCGGTCGGCACCTTCAAGCGCCGCTTCAACCATCTGATTGAGTGACGGCACCTCGCCATTAGCCGCCTGCGAGTCTTCAACAAGCTTTATCAATCGCCGAAGCTCAGTCCTGATTTTTTCACGATCGATGGCCTTACCGGTAGACTCACGCCCCATTTCTCCAAGAACGTCAATTAATTTTTCAATATCAAGCGACATGACAGCTTTCAAAATACCAGCAATAAAACGCCGATCTGTATCCAACAACTCACCGGCGAGACCCCAATCGTAAAGCCCAACAGCACCGTCCTCAAGCAGCATGAGATTGCCAGCATGAGGATCTGCATGAAATAGCCCCCACTCGAAAATTTGCACAAGAAGTTCATTCAGAAGCTTTTTCGCTATGCTTTTGCGCAGTCTCTGTTCGAGTTCAACTTTCCCAGAAATGATATCACTCAATTTCACGCCATTAAGTCGCTCCATGACGATCACGGAATTACTAGCAAGACGTGGGTGCAGCACGGGAACGCGCAGGGACTTCTGACCTTTGGAGGCGATCAATTCATGAACCCTCAACATAGTTTCCCGCTCATAATCGAGATTCATCTCCCGCTTTAGGCTTTGGCAGAGATCTTGAACGTCAATTAAAAACCGCCGCGAAAGTCTAGTTACGGCAAATGGCTCTGCCACAAGTATTGCCATTTCAATCGCGTCGACAGATTCCGTTAAACGGCTGATGGCCGAAGGTTTGAGAAGCTTAACGACCCAACCCCGGCCCTCCATGTCGAGAGCGCCATGAACTTGAGACATACTGGCCACACCGAGGGGTTTGGTTTCCAATTTTAATTCATCGCGCCACGTGGGCACCTCTTGATCGAGGATCAGTTGGACGTCCTGCCAAGGCAACGGTGGCCAATCACCATAAACGCGGTCAAGTTTCAACATGTCGATCACAGGGACGGCTTCTTTCCCCATTCTAGACAGCCACACTTGCATTGCCTTGCCATAAAGTGGACCCCAAGAATCGATAACTCCGAGCAGGGCCTCGCCGACAATGGAGAAGACTTTGGCGTCACTCCACGGCACGAGTGCTGAGTCCTGCACGAATGAACGGGCGAATTTTAAGGGAATTCCAATCGTCCCGTGGGCCACAAATCCTGCGCTGAGTCGCCATAGCTCTTTGGGGATTGCCAGCGGTGAAAATTTCTTCCCACCGTGGCGTTTGCTATTTTGGGCGGCTTTGCCGCTTTTGGGATCAGAATCAGACATCAAAACCTTCTATTGCTCACCTTCGTATTAGACCGGATTGGTGGGTGTTTTTTCCCGACTAATCCCTTATAATCAACAATTAAATTACGGCTATTACTTTAGCATCATATACGGGTTAAAGTTCAACTTTAGATAAGGTGAGTCACGCATGCAGACCAAAGAGGAAATCGTTCGTAATTGGTTACCCAGATACACCGGAACACCAATCAACGAGTTTGGTGACTACATACTGCTCACAAACTTTTCAAATTATGTGACGATTTTCGCTAATAGATTCAAGTCACAGGTCCGAGGCCTCGATAAGTCTATGCAGACGTCAACCAATCAAGACGGTCTGACCATCATGAACTTCGGTATGGGATCCGCGAATGCCGCGACAGTTATGGATCTTATTACAGCCATAAAACCCAAAGGTGTCCTGTTTTTAGGCAAGTGTGGCGGATTAAAAAACTCCACCGAGATCGGGCATTTCATCTTACCGATGGCCGCAATTCGTGGCGAAGGGACGAGTAATGACTACTTACCCCCTGAAGTACCGGCCATGCCTTCGTTTAAACTCCACAAATTTGTATCTGACAAGCTTATACACAAAGGGCTCGAGTACAGAACAGGGGTCGTTTACACGACCAATCGTCGGGTCTGGGAACACGACATTAGCTTTAAAGAACGCCTTCGAAAGCTAAAGCCAATCGCGATCGACATGGAAACCGCGACCATTTTTTCTGTGGGACTCGCCAACGACATACCGCGCGGAGCCTTGTTACTAGTCTCAGACGTCCCAATGACTCCGGAAGGGGTCAAAACCGAAGAAAGTGATAAAAAAGTCACCAGTGAGTTCGTTGATCTGCACCTGGAAATTGGCATTGAGGCCATGACGGAAATTGGGGCGAAGGGTGAAAAAATCAAACACTTTAAATTCTGAGAACCTGGTTTGGCGACCAGATATCCCAACGCCCCAAAGCTCAAAGTCAAAATACCCAGTTTATCTGTGTTTTAAAGGTCTGGCGGTTTGCCTCGTTTTATTTTCAATCCTAGCCCCCACTCTGCTGGCAGAAACGTCCAACGACTCGGAATCCGTCTACAAAGTTGAGTCAATTGAGGTGCTTGGTTCTGCGCGACTCAGTGGAGCTCAGATTTATGAGCAATTAAGGATCTCCGATAGCACGTTGATGTCAGACGAATGGCTATCAGATGCGCGACGTAAGCTGCTTGGCATGGCCGTATACAAAAATGTTTTCTTTGCGTTGCGCAAAGGCAGTAAACCAGGATTTGCAAAACTAGTGATCTCAGCCGTTGACGATGACTCAGTCATCTCAAACTGGGCTGCCGGGGGCGAATTTGGCCTCGCCCTCGTTAAACCATCACCAGATATCAGTGACGATTCCGTGTTCAAAAGCTACAAATTTGGCCTCGTGGCGAGAAATATTTTGAATCGTTCCCACCGCGGCGCGCTACTCACAGAGATCGCCACCGATGGGAATATCGCACAGGCGTCCCTCGCTTATGGATTACCCAGGTTTGCTTTTGAAGCCATTCAATTTGATACGGCCATATCGGTCGTCGACCCAACAAGAAACTACCTCGACACCGAAGGTTTTGGAATGGAGGCGCAAACTTTATGGACCCGTCAGCGAGGTGGTCTTGACCTCAATTATGGGCTCGTTTGGTATTCCAATCGCCATGAAAGGTACACACTTAAAAATTGGCCCAGCCTCGTCTCTGGACCGAAGATTGGCATCATACGCGAAACCCGCCTACGTAGCTTTCTCCCACAATCCGGTTACAAGGCCGCGCTATCGATCGTGCCGTCACTTGTTAATCGGCAAAACGCTACGATCGAAGCTGAGCTTTTACGGACTGATTTTAAACCCAATTGGGGCGCACTAACTTACGCGGCAAAAGTCATACAAATTGGCCGTAGCTATTCAACCCTCAGAGGGGAGCTGAAATACGAGCTACCCATTACAACGTCATCACATGGATTAAGATCTCTTCTCTATTTCTCGCGCAGACTCGGTCAGGATCGATATGAATCTAGTCGTTATTTTGGCAGCGAAACCGTCGCTGGTTACCGGTATCATTCCTCAGGATTTATTGGCGATATCAATTTCCGACTTGCATCTGATAGCCCATTTTCAATCCAAAGACGCAGTTCTTCCATAGACCCCGCCAGCAGTCGGGTTAGCAATACTGGTGGCACGCCATGAGGGCAGTCAAACTCAGTAGACTTGCCGCCTTGGTGGTTTTCTTGAAGGCAACAACCATCAACGCGACAGAGGTGACAAGAACTTCTGCGTCCGCAAATTGGGAAAAGTCATCGAGCGATCAATTTATTGCTATTGATATCAGCCCCCTCCTCTCGGCGGAGCAGCGAGAAATTGTGAACTCTGGATTTAGCACACTAACAATTTTAGGCATCTCCGAGAAAAAAATGACTGGTTCAGACCAAGAACCCGAGATTCGATTGGTCTGCAGGGTCAAGTACGATACGTGGGAAGAAAAATACGTTACAACCAAAATTGATCCACCACCGATGGCAAAGTTCACTGGCAATAAAATTGAATCTTGGTCAAACCAGTGCCTGCGTTATCGGCTGGAAAATCAGGCCGTATTAAACAAATTGGCACAAGGCGGACAGCTTTTTATAAGTCTTCAGGTCCGCCAATCCTCAATGGACGAGGCTAGCAAAATTAAAGATTGGCTCGTAAAACAACAATCGGGACTCATGCAAGGATTGTATTCCCACATGTTGGGTGATTTGCAGCTGGGAGGACGCTCCGAGGTGATCCTTGACATACCTCCACGCCCAAGCCCTCAAAAAACAAATAAATTGAAACTCGATAAAAAATAGCCACATAGGATCTAAGGTTGTGCCCAAATCCAGCATAAAAAGAAAAAACCGCGTTATAAATTTACCCCATGTCGCATGGCATCAATGGAGTGTTGTAAGACTTGCAGCGATCGCCATGGTGACTGTTCTCGCTGGATATTTAACCGCGGCAATCCTTGCGGTCAAAAGTATCGACTATCTACTTCATATCGCCCACGACCCAGCCATCGAACAAGCCATAACTCAAGGAATGGAGAGTCAAAAGGAAGCCTACAAAAGCCAGCAGCAGCTTCTACAGATTAAGATACAGAATCTCATCAAAAACCCATCGAGCATATCAAGCCCACAGCTAAGCAAGAGTCTCGATGCTGTAAGGGCTGGCGACATCTTCAAAAGCACTAATTTTACGATAGTTCCAACCAGCGAAAAAAAAGATCGACCGATCTACTGGTTAAATCGCTCTGACCTTGTGGTTGGTAAACATCTGGTTCGCTTCGAGAACTCCGCACAAGAGGACGAGTACCGTAAAACGGAAGACATCTTAAAGCGTTACAAAATCATTGGCTTTGAGTTGAGCGCTCGTATTCGACCTGCTCTTATACGAGCCCTTACCGTCACATTGGCAATCATGTGCGCCCTACTCATGATTGCATTCACATACATGACACTTCGCAGTAAAACGAGAATTCAAAAGATCGTCCAAGGATTTATCCGTTACGCCCATGGCGAAGATGCATTCCGGTTTAACGTACACGGACACAACGAGCTTGGACTATTGAGCCGGCAGTTTAACCATATGGCAGATGAACTCGCAGAAAACCGTAGGCGAGCTGTTGGGCTCGAGAAACTTGCTTCCTGGCAAACAATCGCCAGAAAGATGGCTCATGAAATTAAGAACCCTTTGACACCTATTCAAATAATGATCGGACAACTACACCGTAACTACCAAGGCCCTGACCACGACTACGGCAAACTTCTGGAGAAAGCACACCACGTGATCTTGGAGGAAGTCGCCTCACTCCGACGAATGGTCGATGATTTCTCGCAATTTGCCCAGCTACCATCGCCAAGATTGGCCGAAACGAATGCCACGACATGCGCCCGGCAAACCGTCCAACTTGCAGAAGATAGCTATAAGCCACATCCGATCCTCTACGAAGGCCCATCTGAGCATGTGCATGGTGAATTAGACGATCAGCTCATCAGGCTAGCGCTGCACAACTTGATAAAAAACGCGGCCGAAGCGGATCCTCACGCCAGCTCTCCCATTATCCTGCGATTGCAACACACGCCGGCTAGTATTATTTTCGAAGTCGAAGATAATGGGCCCGGCATACCCGAGGATATAAGACAGAATATTTTTGAAGCTTATGTCACCACTAAGCACACCGGACCAAACCCTGGCATGGGTCTTGGACTGGCGATTTGTCAAAAAATTGTGCTAGAACATGGTGGTAAAATTGAACTCGCAAGCAAACCGGGAAAAACAATATTTCGACTGATCCTACCTAGAACCCACAAAGGAGGCGCGAGTGAAAGCCAAGACCAGCGCGATTAAAGGGTCCAAAATTCTGATCGTCGACGATCACCGAAATATCCGCGTCAGCTTGCGAATGACTTTGGAATCAGAGGGTGCGACTGTTGTTGAGGCTTCGACTTTATCAGCGGCCAAAACAACCCTCAACCTAACTGACGTCTCAATCGATCACAACTTTGATCTCATTCTACTTGATATACGGTTACCAGATGGAAATGGCCTGGATTTTCTGAGCCAACTCAGCAAGCATGAAAAAGCAAATCGAGTGATCGTCATAAGCGGCGAAGGAACTGCAGTCGAGGCATTCAGAGCTACCGAGATCGGGGCATTTGACTTTATTGAAAAGCCGTTCACGCCAGAACGGGTGCTTGTAAGCGCGACGCGTTGCATTGAGTTTCATCGCATCGAATCGGCCAATGCTGATTTAAGCAAAGCCCGCGGCGCGCAGGAAATTGTTGGCCAGCACGCAAAAATAAAAGACATCCTCACGATTATTGATAAAGTCGCCCCGACGAATGGCCGGATCTTGATCACCGGCGAAAGTGGCACCGGAAAAGAGCTGATCGCCAGGGAAATTCACCGCCGATCCAGTCGCAGCAAAAGAACCATGATCAAAGTAAATTGCGCCGCTATCCCCAAAAACCTTATGGAGAGCGAACTCTTTGGCCACGAAAAGGGCGCGTTCACTGGCGCTATAAAGACCAGGCTTGGTGTATTTGAACGTGCCGATAACGGCACACTTTTTCTTGACGAAATCGGTGAACTTGACCTCGATTTACAAGCAAAGCTGCTCAGGGTCTTACAAAACGGTGAATTTTCGCGAGTCGGTGGCGACAAAACGATCAAGACAGATGTGCGGGTAATTTGTGCTACGAACCGTGATCTGAAGCAAATGTGTCAAACTGGTGAATTCCGTGAAGACCTTTTTTACCGGCTAAATGTCATAACCATCCACTCTCCAGCGCTGCGCGACAGGTCCACAGACATCCCAGAATTGAGCCGACGGTTTTTACATGAATGCTGCCAAGAACACTCACTTGGCCAAAAAGAGCTATCGGAGTTTGCCTTAAAGCAGTTAGAGAACTACGCCTGGCCAGGTAATGTGCGCGAGTTGCGAAATGTCATCGAGCGAACAGCCATCTTTTCAAGCGACACAATGATTGATCATATAGACGAGATAGATAATTCATCTGCCGTTGAGCGACCAGCAATGGCCCACGATAACACGCTAATCGACCCGAATACCGACTCTGTTACGCTCTATCTGAAGTCGCAAAGTTGGGAAAGATTCCAGGAAACCGCTGGAAGAGAATTTTTGGTCTTCATGTTGGCAAAAGCTAAAGGAAACGTCAGCGAGGCCGCTAGAACTCTTGACCTTGAACGGGCCTACTTGCATCGATTAATGAAAAAACTTTCCATCAATCGAAGTTAATCCTTAGTCCTATTATCTAGCGCATTTATTCAATCGTGTTCTCGAGGAGATTTGTTCTTGCCATTAGCAAGACATATTGATCATCCTGCAGCACGATCACATCTTTCATCTCTCTCCAAGATCGTTCTATCGTCGCAAAATCCTCCTTGGACAAAGGCCAGGTATTGCGATAATGGGATTTTTCAACGAGAAAATAATTGAATTGATTTGATTGCGAAGCTCCAACTTGCTCCACATCTGGCAGAGACGCGAGACGCGGAATAAGATTGCCAATTGCAAGAATACGCTTCGCGCCAATTGTTTCTAAGCGCTGCACGGCCGTACTAATCGCATCTATTCGATGCGGGTCCGAGGGGCAATGAGTCTTAAATGGGCGACCCCGCCAAAATTTGCTGCCCTGCTCGAGTGAAGGCCAGATGCATACCACACTGACCAACATAAATATTTTACTTCGCCAACCACTAACACTAAAAATAGAACTTCCCGCTATCACCATAAACGCTGACAAAATGGCCAAAGGCGCGATTCTGTGGTTCTCCCAGTATCCACCGACAAGACGTATTAAAAGCAAAATAGCGGTTCCTACTACCGTTGGCCAGATCCGAGAGCTTTTGCCGCCTATTTGCTCGCGCATCTGCGCCCAAGTATTTAATAAGATCCACGGTCCAAAGACCCACAAAAAAACCTGCAGGAAAGTAATCACAACATTGGACGTATCACCGCCAACGATCCCTCGTCCCGCCACCACCGCTGACGTGTAAAAGTCAGATTTACCTAAGAAAATAGGCCTCAAAATAAATGCTCCGAGCCCCCAAATAAAGCTCAGTAAAAAGACCCAGCTTCCAATTTGCCGACGTCCCTGCAGCCAAAGAACCACCGCAACGCCGGCACCCAAAACAGGGTATTCCTCTTTACAGGCAAAGACCAAAACCAGCATTAAAAGCGCCGCAGCTCTTTTATCGACAATTAAAAATGCAAAAAACCAGCCCAGAGGTGCTAAGGACCATGTTCCAGGATGCGCTGGAAAAAAAGCGGCGCGTAACGTCATCGGACTAAACAAGATTATCAGGAACGCGATGACCGCAGTCGTTTTGTCAACCACGCGCCGGCGCCATAGCCACAATGGTGCCAATGAGGCCAGAAGTATGGACGCCATCTCAATACGGATCGCTAACAAATCGGGCCGAATCAGCTCCTTGAACGGCACAAACAAAAAAAGAATTGGATCAAAATGATCGTTAAATAGCCTGATACCCCGAGTAGACAAAAAGGGGTTTCGATTCGTTAGAGAGAGTTTTGATAGAGCTTGCGCGTAGATCCCGAGGTCATAGTTGTTGAAGCAAAAATCAAGATGGGCGCGCTCTACCGGCAACCATACCATGCAAATAAATAGTGCCCACCCGATCAGCGGCAAAACCATAAGAATTCACTCCGGCTGCAATGGAATCACACTGCGCCGAAAGGTACTTGCCAGGTAAACAATGATACCTGACCATAAAACGCAAAACGCCCATATTTGCTGATCGGTTACCACTTCACCAAAAGCTAGTATGGCGATCAAAAACTTACCAGTGGGAGAAATATAATTGATCATTCCGAGCGAGGTTAATGTCAAACCACGAACACCATAGGCGAACCAGAGTAGCGGGAGGGCCGTCAATCCTCCGCCGAGCACGAGCAAGATTCCATGTTTTGTCCAAGCCTCACCAAGCGATGGATCCGGCCCATTGGTTGCCAGAAAGAATACGCTTACCACGAATAAAAAGCAGGCCTCGGTCGTCAAAGCAGCCATTGGGGGAGCTTTAACGAGCTTCCTAACTAAACTGTAACCGCTAAAAGTTACTGCCAGGCCGATCGCAAGCATAGGCACTCTTGAGACCGTCAAACCATACAAGATAGATCCAGCAACAACCAGTCCCACGCCAAACCATTGCCCGCGGGAAAGCTTTTCCCTCAAGACAACAACCCCCAATGCCGCGGTCAGTAAAGGCGCCATAAAGTAACCCAAACTCATCTCAACGACCTGATGACGTTCAACTCCGTAAATGTAGATCCACCAATTCGCGCCGATCAGGAAGCCCGACAACACTAACCAAGGCCAACGACCACGGTCAAAGACTAGCATTTCCCGCGATTCCCGGTTGGTAAGCAAGGTCAGAAGAACCAGAAAAGGAAAACTCCATAAGCACCGATGGAGAAAGACCACAAAAGCAGGTGTTCCTTCAAATAACCGCCAAAATAGCGGCATCGCACCCCAGATCGTATAGGCTGCGATTGCCGCGATCCACGCCAACAGGTTATTACGCGGATGTGTCATGCCATAATTCCTTAAATCGTGAGACTAATGAGAGGTTACTCCTGACCATAGTCAGATGGTTCAGTCGGCAAACCAGGCACCACCGTTGCTGGTGAGAACTCTTGGACGAGACGCAGCTTGGATTGAATTGTTTTCGACTTCCTTGATGCGTCTTCAATACGCCCTGCGGCTTCACCCAACTTCTTATGCACACTGTCGAGAATATCACCAAATTTCCCAAATTCAGACTTGACGGCACCAAGAATTTTCCAAACTTCCCCAGACCGCTTTTGTATCGCGAGGGTTCTAAAGCCCATTTGCAAGCTGCTTAACAGCGCCGACAGCGTTGTGGGGCCAGCAAGCGTGATGCGATACTCATTTTGAAGTCGCTCCATCAGTCCTGACAAACGCAAAACTTCTGCATACAAACCTTCAGTAGGAAGGAACATGACCGCGAAATCTGTGGTCTTCGGTGGGTGAATGTACTTGTCTCTGATCGTCTTTGCCGCAACCTTTATGGCAGCCTCGAGTTCGCGCCGTGCGGCAGCAGCCTGGTCAGGCAGACCTGCCTCTTGGGCATCAAGAAGTCTCTGATAGGATTCCTGAGGAAACTTGCTATCGATTGGCAGAAATAGGCTGCCCCCACTTTCATCGCGACCTGGCAACTTTATCACAAATTCAACCATCTCACCCTGCGAACCAAGCTTGACGTTTGCCTCATATTGCTCTGGCGTCAAAGTTTGCTCAAGCAGCATGGCGAGCTGGACTTCCCCCCAGGTTCCGCGGGATTTAACATTGGTTAATACCCGCTTCAAATCACCCACGCCACTTCATTTCACCAAGCCCCCGTTGCACCTGCTCTAAGCGCTCACCAACAAGCTTAAACGACTCCCCAAGCCGACGTTCCAGAGTACCCTCGAGCTTCTCCTCGACCGTTCGCCGCATCAATTCCAATCTTTCGCCACTCTGCTTCTCAATATGCAGGAGCTTCTCATCCACGGTGCGCTGCAGATCTCGCATCCTCGTATCGTGCATCTCTGATACGGAAGCCCATTGCTTGGACATGACTTCAAGTTGTTTGAGCTGATTTTCAGAGTTTTTTAGGACGCTGCCGCTAATGATCTCGTGCCCGTTGCGCATGGCAGCTGAAACCTCCTCGCGTAGGCTTCGGCTCAATGTTTGCAGTTCGTTTCTTATTTTTGAAAACTCATCCCCCATAACCTGCCGCGTCAGCAATTGCGTTTCGGCTAAAGACCTCTGAAATGATTCTGGCTTCAAAAATTCACCGAGCTGCCGAAAACGAAATGCCACCAAGACGCTTAGGGCAATGAGCGCCAACAAAACCAATAACAATAAAATATCTGAATACGTGGCCACAAAAATTCTCCCAGCGCTGCCATGCTGCCCAGAGTGATCAGATTGGTTGGGGCAGGACTAAACTGTCTCACGCCACTGATGTGCAAAGCTAGGAGTATCAGGCCAAAGCCAATCTTAGCAAGCTCACCGACCGGTTCATGAGACCTGCTCCGATAGCGGGCAACTTAAAGACCCGTACTGTCCCGGTGCCGGTTTTAATAGCATGCCCACCTCCCCCAGCTTGGCCGCAGGACGAAGGGTGGCTAAGAACCCCTCAGTTGGTCTTTAAAGGCCCGTAATTAATGCGTATTTTTTTTGGGACCCTGTTATGGACAGATACCGCAGTTTTTTGTTAAGAGGTTGCATGGATTTCTGAACTAGTAGCTCGAAATTGCTGGCGAAACAATGGACACGAGAGACCTCAATCCAGGAACAAGAAAAACGAAAACCCACTCACCGATAAATTCGAAACTCGGGAGTGCTGAAACGTCCGTTGCGACCACAGACGCAAGTTCATCTCGACTACCAGGCTTTTACGAGCTCCCGGTTGGCGAGCGACTTTCAACTGTCGCCAAAGTATCTGGTTTAACCGATTCTGAAAAATTCAGCTTGGGTCACTTCGGACCCTTGAGCGGCGAGTTAACCGACGTTTTTATCGAAAACGCGGTGGGAACATTCTCCCTGCCGCTTGGTGTTGCGACCAATTTCCTGATTAATGGCCATGACGTCCTAGTCCCTATGGCTGTTGAAGAGTCCAGCGTCTTGGCAGCTGCAAGCCATGGGGCCAAGCTGGCGAGAACGGGTGGAGGCTTCAAAACATCTGCTTCTAAACCCATCATGACCGGCCAAGTCCAACTATTTCTAAAACGCCCATGTGATTTTGATGAAATCCTAAGGTCCCGAAAAGATGAAATACTAGCTTTGGCAAATCGCGGACAGGACAGTTTGCTATCTCGCGGAGGTGGCGCTGTCGACATGGACTGGCACTTCATACCCGAGCTTGAAAGCGTGGTGCTGCACCTCTACATTGACACTCGGGATGCCATGGGAGCCAACATCGTCAATACCATGGCTGAACGCGTTTCAACTATGATGCCGCGGTTATTACCGTGTGACATTGGGCTAAGGATTCTCACAAATTTGACAGACCGTCGCTTGGCAAAAGCCGAGTGCCTCGTGCCAGCAAAAGCATTTAATTCGCCAGAATTTAACGGCGCAGAAGTGGTTGATCGGATCGAAAAGGCATATTTATTCGGTTACTACAGCACCTACCGGGCTACGACTAACAACAAAGGAATCATGAACGGTATTGACCCGGTATTGATCGCAACGGGTAACGATTGGCGCGCCGTTGAGGCGGGAGCGCACGCTTGGGCTGCACGCGAGGGCCGTTACCGGCCACTAGCAATATGGAAAAAAACCCTGCACGGCGATCTGCATGGTACCCTCGAAATGCCCATGGCAGTTGGCGTCGTCGGGGGCGTCACAAAGTTACACCCGACCGCACAAGCCAGTCTTCGACTTATGGGCAACCCGGACGCCAGCACTCTCGCCCAGATCGTCGTCGCTACCGGCTTAGCTCAGAATCTATCCGCTTTGCGAGCTTTGGCTTCAGAGGGAATTCAACGTGGTCATATGGGACTTCATCAAAAAAATCTTGATTTACTTAACGAGAGACTGCTGCAGGGCGGCAAAAAAAACTGAGAGCGTTCCATTGGGAGATTTTTAGTGAGAGACATTGAAGTTTTCATCCCAGGGAAAATCATGCTGGCGGGAGAGTACGCCGTCCTTCGAGGCGGTCACTCACTTGCAGTCACGGTTGATATTGGTATGAACGTCAAACTCAGTTGGGTCCCAACAGCCGCCTCGTGGACGATCAATAGCAACTTGTGGGAAAAACCAAAGATTGTTGATGACGATCACACGCCACAAAAAGATATTCTCTGTCGCGCCGTACAATTTGCCGCCAAAAAAACTGGACTACACGGCGGCACAATCTCAATAACATCCGCGCTCGACGTAAAGCACGGGCTTGGATCTTCATCGGCGCTGCGACTAGGCGTCTGCGGTGCATTCTTCGCCCTGCAACAGGCTGAAAAATACGGCTTCGCCCAATCCATACCGCGCGAATCCCTCAACGCAGCGTGGCAATTACAATCCGAGGCTCAGGGCCTAGCCAGTGGCTATGACGTCGTCACACAGTATGTCGGCGGCCTTGTTGAGTTCAATTTTGACTACAGCGACAATAAATGGGTACCTCACTGGTTTAAACATCACCGCGAGAAACTGGATTCATTCGTCCAGGTTTATGTTGGCGGCTGTGGCGCGCCAACCACTCAGACTGTTCAGACGACCGCATCTTGGCTTGATTTTGGCAGTCGTATGGATAAATTCCTGGACGTCTCAGAAACATTGGTAGACGCCTTCAACCTTTGTATTCAACAGCCAAATATCACTTCGCTGAAAGCCCTTATTGCTGCATGTGCGGCGTCACGCGCGCAATTCGTGGGAAGCCCGCACTTTCCTGGCAACATCGCGGCAAACCTAGGCCTTTTGCCTGGCATTGACAAGAAATGGACTTGGAAAACGACAGGCGCAGGCGGCGAAGATGCCATCTTACTTATTGGAGAACACCATGAAACTGTCGCCGCAGCGGACCGACTCACTGAACTCGGATGGCGCCGTCTGAATGCCAAGTTTTCAGATATGGGTGGGCACATTCTTCAACGTCCAATAACATCCGAATCGACGGCCTTAGCCCAGACATCTAAAGAGGGCTCACAGCACAACAAACAGTCAAATGCGACGACTGGCGAGGCTAATTTATAATGCCAACATTTGATCCCAGCTCAAATATCTTCACCGCTTTGGCCCCGAGCAATATAGCTTTTTTAAAGTATTGGGGAAAACGTGATACCGCACGCCAATGGCCGGCTAATGATTCCATCTCTATGACTC
>JBIJBX010000199.1:0-4902 GCA_044344995.1 Oligoflexales bacterium
AGGCGGTTATGAGCATCTTTTTGTGGGGGATCTCAGGTTATGCTGTTTTGGCTCGGGACGGTCTTAGAACAGGTGTGGGGCCCCTTTAGGCTGCTGTCATCGCATTTTTTTCTGGGCGGCCTCGGATTCGTGGCATGCGGACTATTGACTTGGAGGCTTCTTCCTTCCCTTGCAAATCGGTATTGCCCCAGAGATAGGGGTAGGGCTCACGCGGTTGAAGCCGCGATGTCACAAGGCAAACCGACTGGAGCCGGTATTGTGTTTATTCCGTTGTTTTTAGCGGTTCAATTATTCGTTCTGCCACTCTCTTTTGAAATTTTAGGCGTTCTTGCTCTCACCCTCGTGGCGAGTATTTTTGGCTTTCTTGATGATAAAGCATCAACTGCTTGGGGCGAGTACCTAAAGGGTGCGATTGACCTACTGATCGGCATCGGCGCGGCTCTGCTAATCGGCGGTCTCGCGCCGGTTGAAGTCTGGCTGCCATTTACAAAGGTTAAACTGGTACTCTCCCCGGCACTTGCCATACCTATGGCCGTAGTTTGGATCTGGGTGGCAATCAACGCGACAAATTGTAGCGACGGCGTTGATGGGTTAAGTGGCACTTTAAGTGGTATAGCGTTCTTGAGTTTGGGTGGTTTGCTCTATTTTGTGTTGGGTCATGTTGAGATGTCGAGCTATCTTCTGGTCCCTCATTATCAGGATGGCGCCATATACGGCATTCTGGCGTTATCAATAGCCGGAGCACTCGGTGGCTATCTTTGGCATAATGCGCATCCAAGTTCCTTGTTGATGGGCGATGCTGGGTCACGAGCGATTGGATTTTTACTGGGGGTTCTTGTTCTAAAGTGTGGCAATCCATTTCTAGCTTTAATCGTTGCTGGTGTACTTTTGGTCAATGGCGGTACTGGCCTTGTCAAAGTGGCCCTCTTAAGATTTTTTAAAATTTCCATTTTCAAAAATATCCGTTTTCCTTTACACGATCACGTCCGCAAAAATATGAATTGGAGCACCCCGCAGGTCTTGGTGCGTTTTAGTTTGATCCAGATGGCCCTAACCCTGACACTTATGGTTTTGCTGTTAAAGTTACGCTGAGGGTGAACACATGCAACTAGACCAAATTCTTTCAGCTGCTGTTCGTGGGGGCGCCTCCGATGTCGTGTTGAAGACTGGTACGGTACCCAGATTTCGGTTCCGTGGAGAGCTAGTTGCACCTGAGAACGGTGTGGTCATTTCGCCGGAACTCATGATGGGCTGGCTTCGAAAGTTGCTACCCGCTGATAAACAGGATTTGCGAAAAGAACGGGATTTCGCCTACCAGACGCCAGATGGGCACCGATTCAGAGTCAATGCTTTCATGCAGCGCGGTCTTTGTACAGTGGTGGCGAGGGTCGTCTTGGGGCATATTCGAAGTCTCGAGGAGCTGCAGCTTCCCACTGTGGTTAGTGAATTGACCAAGGAACAGCGTGGGTTGATCCTGATCACCGGAGTCACCGGCAGCGGCAAAAGCACAACTCTAGCTGCCATGCTGGACAGGATTAATCGTACGCGTTCCGCTCATATTGTTACCATCGAGGATCCCATTGAATACGTCCTTCGCGACGAGCTATCGGTTATTGAACAGCGAGAAGTGGGAATTGACACTGATTCGTTTGAGTCGGCTTTGCGTGCCGCAATGCGTCAAAATCCTGATGTGATTATGATCGGTGAGATGCGAGATCAATCGACGGCAGAAACGGCTCTGCGTGCTGCTGAAACGGGCCATCTGGTGTTATCCACGCTCCACACATCCGATGCGACAGAGGCTTTAGGGCGACTAATCGGCATGTTTCCCCATGATGACGATAGCAAAATTCGTGGAGCCATCGCCCGCGCCCTTCGTGCGGTTGTGAGTCAACGCCTCATTCCTAGATCCGACGGGCGAGGTATGGTTGCATCGGTTGAAATTATGATTGTGACTGGGGCGATACGGGACTTAATTAAAGAGGGTAGTGGCTTTGATAAAATTAAACAGATGATTAAAGATGGCAGGGCTGTCTATGGCATGCAAACTTTCGATGACTCCCTCGCTAACCTTGTCACAAGTGGGTTAGTTAACCGGCAAGATGCCCTTAACTATGCTTCTAGCCGGCAAGAGCTTGAATTAAGCCTGGCAGGTGTTGGACAATAGCTAGGTGAGCTAGATCTGACTTTTGGGGGATCGTAGGATGAGGGTATTTAGATTTGCCGCGTTTTTGATCTTCAGTCAGGTTTTAGACCTCGGGGACAAAGATCTTGCCTTTGGGGCATTGTTCCCCGTTGAGCAAATGCCTGTCGGTTCAGAGGTTACTGTTCCTCCAACTGCCAAGACGACCGCTCCGCTTGGATCGCGGATCAAGATCACCAGCACCGATTCGCCCCAAACGATTCGCATCGTCCCCGTTGGTGATGGTTCGACATTTCCAGCTTCCATTAAACTTGCCATTTTCGATAAAAATCAAGACCGAGTGAAGTACGTAACGGTTAAACCAAACGAACCGTTTCTTTATAGCTTCAGAGGCCTGTCGACCATTGCTATTCAGCCGTCACTGGCCAAGACCCATGCAAGCGCAGGTGCCGGGGTGCGAATGCAGCTAGAAAGTGACAAAGCGGTCACGGTTGAGCGGTAACGGTGGCTTTTGAGAGCCATAACTTCGTGGGCTATTCATGTTTATAATTTTTAAATTCAGTTTACCGTTGCTGCTTTTACTATTTGCAGCGGAGACGAATGCCGCTGCTTTTAAGGTTGGTCTTGTTCTTGATAAGGCAGGAAAGGATGACCAAAGCTTCAATGCCTCGGCTTATCGCGGTGGCCAGCGGGCGGAAAAGTCCCTTGGAGTTGTGGTTAAAACTGTCGAAGTACGTGATTCAGCGGCCTCTGAGAGCATGATGAGAGCACTTGCTGGACGAAAATTTGATCTTGTCATTGCAGTTGGCTTTAGTCATGCGGGTGCTGTGAAACGAGTAGCACCGGCCTTTCTTGATCGAAAATTTGTCCTGATTGACAGTGAGGTGAAACAACCAAACGTGACATCTGTCATGTTTGCCGAACACGAAGGATCATTCTTGGTGGGGGCCCTTGCTGCCATGGCATCCAAAACCGGTAGTGTCGGTTTTATTGGAGGCATGGACATTCCTCTCATTCGCAGGTTCGCCATGGGATATGAGGCTGGAATTAAATTGATCAACCCCAAAGCCAAGATTCAGTCTGCCTACATTGGTGTGACTGGAGATGCCTTTAATAACCCCCCAAAAGCCAAAGAATTAGCGCTCCTGCAGAACTCTCAAGGGGCGGATGTCATCTTTCATGCAGCGGGTTCTTCTGGGTCAGGCCTCTTCGATGCAGCGGAGGAAAAAAAATTCTTAGCGATCGGTGTAGATAGTAATCAAAATGGTGTAAAACCGGGGCATATTCTGACCAGCATGGTCAAATCCGTTGACGTAGCCGTATTTGAGTCCATTCGCTCTGCAACAGACGGCAAGCTGATTGGCGGTCAGACAGTGTTTCATGGTTTTAGAACGGGCGGCATCGATATTGCTATGGACGAGAATAACAAGAGATTAATCACGCCAGACATGTATAATAAGGCGGAATCGATTAAGGCTGCCATTAACTCGGGAACGATCAAAGTTCCAGACTACTATCTGTTAAAAAAATAATCCCACATGTTAAATGTCGAAAGCTCAAAGTCAAATCCACTTCTAGAATTTTGTGAAGTTCGTAAAGTCTACGGTTCGATGGCCGCAAACGATGGCTTATCATTCAAGATAGAGCCGGGAAAAATTCATGCGATCATAGGTGAAAATGGAGCTGGCAAGACGACGGCCATGAAGATTTTGTTTGGGCTGGAGAAACCGACATCCGGAGACATTCTCTTTAAAGGACGTCCTCGCCCGTGGGACAATGCGCGTGGAGCATTAGCCTATGGAATTGGGATGGTTCATCAGCATTTTATGCTATCGGGGCGTCATACGGCACTGGACAACGTTATATTAGGAATGGAGCACGCGGTAGGATCTTCTGAGGGAAAAAGGAAGGGGCGCTCACCTTTTGTATCCATGTCCACAATTGATCGTCACTCGGCCCAAAAAAAACTTGAATTCATTGCGGCGAAAGTTGGTTTTAAAATTCCGTGGGATTCTTCCGTAGATAGACTTCCAGTTGGTACGCAGCAGCAATTGGAAATCATGAAGTTGCTTTACGCCGAAGTGGATACGATGATTTTTGATGAGCCCACGGCCGTGCTTTCACCTCATGAAAAGGATAGCTTTTTAAATTTAATCCTGGCGTTGCGCGACGAGGGCAAGACGATTGTTGTGATTACGCACAAACTTCAGGAAGTAAAGCGCATAGCTGACGTGGTGACGGTTCTTCGTCGCGGAAAATCGGTTACCACACGTGACAACTCTGAATTAAGCATTCAAGAAATGGCTGATTTAATGGTGGGTCGGTCGGTCAGCCTTGGCGAGTTACCGCGTTCAGATAAGCCGATGGGCAAAGAGCTTTTGTCGATTAAAAACCTCAGTGTGTCAAATGGCCAGGGACGTGCCTTGCTGCGGAATGTTGAGATTGGTGTCAGTGTTGGTCAGATCGTAGGAATCGCGGGCGTTGAAGGTAGTGGGCAGAGAGAATTGTGGGATTTTATTTGTGGGCCTAAGGATTTTTCAAAAAGTCATAGGATTCACTCAGGGGAATACTCAATTCTCGGCGCAAGCGGCTTGGACAATTCGCGCGGAGATTTGAGAAGGCAATCAATGGCGATTATACCAGCAGATCGGTTGAGAGATGCTGTGTTAGTAACGCAGGATCTTCTGGAAAATGACTTGCTTGGTCACGATCATGATTTTTTTATCTTCAAAACGCCACTTGGTGCCTGGATTGATCGT
>JBIJBX010000134.1:0-6792 GCA_044344995.1 Oligoflexales bacterium
TCCTCTTGTAGGTTTAGTTGCGCCTCCAGGGAGATTGGACCGATGTCTTTATTAAAAGTCGTTGAATGGCCTGCAAAAGTCCTCGAGACACCTGCGTTAGAGGTCAAAGACTTCAACGCGGATCTCGTCAGGTTTGTCACTGATATGCATGAGACCATGCAGCACAGCAATGGAATTGGCTTGGCTGCCAACCAGGTTGGTGATTTGCGGCGTGTGATTGTCATTGAGATTCCGCACGCCGGTGGAGAGACCGATGGTGAGGTCAAGTGGTGGCACAATAAGCGCTTCACGTTTATTAATCCATTGATCACTAAAAAAAGCGGTACGATTAAATGGCAAGAGGGCTGTTTAAGCTTTCCAGAGATATTTGATTTCGTAGATAGGGCTGCCGAGGTTTGGGTGAAGGCCCTTGATGAAACTGGCAAGGAGTTTGAGGTCCACGCAGATGGTCTTTTCTCTGTTTGTTTACAGCATGAGATTGATCACATTGACGGCATTGTTTTTTTTAAACGAATGAGCCGGCTCAAAGCAGATCGTATCCAGACGAAAATGCTGAAAAGGGGCAATGTGAATGTCGAAGTCTAGTGTTTTAGTGGCGCCCAGCATATTGGCGGCTAATCCCCTTTGTTTTGGTGAAGAGGTTAAATCTGTCGAAGCAGCTGGCGCAAATTGGCATCATGTTGACGTCATGGATGGGCACTTTGTTCCAAACCTGACCTACGGGATCCCCCTGGTCAAAGCATTGAAAAAAGTCGCTAAGCTGCCACTGGATGTTCATATCATGGTGAGTAATCCAGATGATGTGGCTTTGTCTTACGTTGAAGCGGGTGCTGATATCCTCGTTTTTCATGTTGAGGTCGCCAAACACGGTCATCGCCTAGCAGAAGCTATCCGGGCAAAAGGTGCGCGGCCTGGTATTGCCCTGAATCCCGGCACTTCGCTTGAGCTTGCGTTTGCGCTAGCACCGCATGTTGACGTCATCATGCTAATGTCTGTGAATCCTGGTTTTGGCGGTCAAAGTTTCATTGAGGACACAATTCAGCGTGTGAAGTCCTTGCATGATTGGTTGTCCAAAAACGGTCTCGCCGAAAAAGTTTTAATTGAAGTTGATGGTGGGATTAATGAGAAGACGGGCGCCAAAGTGGTTGCTGCCGGAGCCCGCGTTTTGGTGGCAGGCACATATGTCTATGGAGCGACTGACCGTGCCAAGCCCATTCAAACTTTAAAAAATCTGAAGTAGTTTTCCTGAGCCTAAACAGGGGATTCTTTTACATGAAGTCTTTTTCTCTTGGTGTTGATCGTTTGACTTGGTCGAAGTTGGTTGCCCTCGCGTCAACTCCATCTCCTGCAGTGGATGTCTCGTCCGAAGCGTGGGTTAGGCTAGATCGTTATCGCAAGCTCGTCGAATCCGCTATTGATTCAGGTAAGACCATCTATGGCATCAATACCGGCTTTGGTTTTTTGGCTGACGTGCGAATTGAAAAAGATAAACTTCAAACGCTTCAGTTTAACTTAATCAGAAGTCACGCTTGTGGAGTGGGTGAACCAGCTGCTCCGGAGATTGTGCGAGCATTGTTGGTTCTGCGAGCTCATACCTTTTTATTAGGTCACAGTGCGGTCAGTCGCAAACCCGTAGAGAAAGTTTTAGAGTTTTTACGGCACGATATTTTGCCGGTGGTGCCGATGCAGGGCAGTGTCGGAGCCTCGGGAGATCTGGCGCCTTTGGCTCATCTTGCCTTGGGACTCCTTGGTGAGGGTGATGTCTTGTATAAGGGTGAATTAATGGATGCCCCACAGGCGCTGAAAAAGGCTGGTGTAGAGCCATTGATTCCAGCGGCGAAAGAAGGACTTTCTCTAATTAATGGTACACAGTTCATGGCTGTATTGGGTTCATTTGCTCTCAATGAAGCGAAAATACTGGTTGAGACAGCCGATGTTCTGGCTGCCTTGAGTCTGGAAGCCATCAAGGGAACAAAAAAGGCCTTTGATCCAAGAGTTCACGAAGTTCGCGACCAGCAGGGTCAAAGACTATCGGCTGCCAACTTATGGAGTCTTCTATCAGGCGATGATGACATTATGGCAAGTCACGCTAATTGTGGTCGGGTTCAGGAGCCTTACAGCTTTAGGTGTGCCCCTCAAGTTCACGGTGCAACGAGGGATGTAATAGAATTTGTTTCGAAGAGGGTGGATGGTGATCTTAATTCGGTGACCGATAATCCTTTAGTTTTTGATGACGGTGCGGTGATCAGCGGCGGCAATTTCCATGGCCAGCCGCTGGCCATGGCGCTTGACTTTTTGGGCATCGGGATTGCCGAGCTTGGCAGTATTTCTGAAAGGCGCATTGAGAAATTAACTAATCCCGCCATGAGCGGATTGCCCGCTTTCGTTGTAAAAGACGGTGGTCTCAACAGCGGTTTTATGATCCCACATGTGGTCGCGGCTGCATTGGTGTCGGAAAACAAGATCCTATGTCATCCGGCATCTGTTGATTCTATTCCCACCTCGGCCGATAAAGAAGACCACGTTAGCATGGGTCCAATCGCGGCCAGAAAAGCTTTGAAGATCTGCGCCCATGTTGCTGATATCTTTGCTATTGAAGCACTAACGGCGGCTCAAGGCGTTGATTTACATGCTCCGCTAAAACCATCCCTGCCGCTAACGAAAATTCATGCTAAAATTAGGGGTCTGTCGCCTGAGATGTCGTCGGATCGCTCGCTTCATAAAGACATCGGCAAAGTCTCGCAATGGATTAAATCAGGTGGCGCGTTGGTGGCCCAGTAGTGAAAGCATGAGGAGTTTCAGATGTTAAAAATTTTAGTGATACTGCTCTCGATTTTTTCCACTCAGCTCCTTGCAGGTGAAAAGTCGAGAATTGAGCGAATCGGCGGTAACTTTTTAGTCCACAAAATTTCAAAACTGCCGTCGGGCGCTTTTGTCGTTGAATTTAGAGCTAGTGAAGGTGAGCCTAAGTTCAAAGAACTGCGACTGGAAAGTGATAACATCAATGCTTCAGTGGTGGAGGGTGCCAATTTGCGTCTTTCAGCCGATGTTACGCGAATTAACGGAAAAGTTGCAGAAGTTGCTCAAGTTGTGGTGTATTTACCGGGCGCTGTCGGTCCAACGCCGGTTTGGATGCTCTCACGTAAAGCGCCGCGCCTTGACCCCCCTGCAAAACTACTCGACTTGCACGCGCCAGTTACAGATTTCGCAATTTTTTAGTCATCCGTGTCCGTAGATAGGTGGTTTAGTGGAGCAAGAAGATTCACCAGAATTACCAGTGCTGCCGGTTGTCAGGCAGCCAACTGGGGTTCAATACTACCTGGGCACCTGGTCTGGCAGAATTCTCGTCATAAATTCATTGGTATTTTTATGGATGGTTTGGCGAGATCCCTCGTCGCTTCTGGCTCCGAGTCTTGAATATATCAGGGCGTTTGGAAGTAAGTCCCTGGCCGATATTGCCCTCGGTGAATATTGGCGATTTATTACGCCGATCTTTGTGCATATTGGGATCATTCATTTTTTCTTCAATACCATGGCTCTCTATTACATAGGCTATCAGATAGAGTACATTCTTGGAGCCAGATGGTTTTTACTGATTTATTTCATATCCGGTATTGTCGGCAATTTATCGAGCTGCATCTTCTCACTTGCTCCGAGCGCTGGCGCCTCGGGCGCCTTATTTGGTCTTCTAGGAGCCGGCTTTCGTCTTGAGGGTTTACTTAGTGACGCCTTTGATCAGCAGGGTGGCAAAAAGAGACCCAGGAAGAGAATTTACTCAGGTTTAGTTGTCACAAATATTATTCTTGGTTTGATTATTCCCGTCATTGATAATGCGGCACACATCGGTGGATTGGTAGCTGGATGGCTTTTGACAGAGTCTATGCTCCGAACAAGACCAAATCGACTAAGGCAGCACAACGTTTTGGTGGCAAATTCGATCTTTGCTCTAATAAGCTGTTTTTCATTAGCGGCTATTATTGGCAGCGTAAACAAAAATTGGACTTTTAATCGATACTTCGCTTCCGGCCTGAAGGCTGATTCTGCTCCGGAGGCATACCGAGATTTTTCTGAGGCTCTAAGAATCATGCCTTCTGACTCACGAGCGCGAATTCACCGAGGTAAGTTATTGCTCCAGGCGGGTGAAACTCAAGCTGGTGCTGACGATGTCAGGCGCGCACTCAGTACCGGGAAGCTCCCACAGGAAGATTACAACCGCGTGCTTGAAGAGCTGGAATTGACGGGTCATCCACTTGAAGCAGAGCTAGTACGTAAGATAGCGGAAGACGTGCAGAGAAAAGATATTTAATGGCTCATTATTGTTTAAGCGGCCTGAATTCTCTCTGCTAGAAAACGCTGTTTCTCTGAGCCGGAGATGCGTGAGACTTTATGGATATGAGCACGAAATTTCCCGTCAAAGATTAGCCTCGGGCCTAGGATTGCAAGATTTTCTTTCCAGAATTTCTCGGCGATCTTCGAAACGTGTCGATAATCTGTCACGGTCCCGTGTACGACACTTTGGTTGAATACGATTTCAACAAGTTCTACAAGGTGTGGCTGACCAAATAGCTTAGTCATTGTGATTGCCGTAATAACAATCTTGTCCAATTCCGCCTGAAGCTCTAAATCAAACCTGGAAATATGTTTGTGAGAGTCGAGCATATGTAGGTAGTAATGAAAGTGGCTCACTTCCTCTGCGAGAATCAAGAAGGCGTCAAGGCCGACTCTGCTTTTTAAAAGCTCCGACGTGTCACGGTAGGACTCTAATACTCGATGTAAATCATCACTGATATGAATGCCGATAAAGGCTTCGTTTTCTTGCTCTTCAACAATAAATGCTGCGGGCAAATCAATAACCTCTGGGCAATAGGACTCAAGTGTCGAGTCACTATAAGTGTGAATGTATGAGATAGCCGAGAGTTGAGATTTATAACCAAGATAGTCGCCGATAATCTGTTCCATGGCGGCTACATGCAGACTGGTTTGCGAGTGCGCAGGTTGTGATTGAGAAGACGACATTACTGTGCCTGCCGAAAGGGGACGTGAATCGGATTAATTCCTTTGTCCTCAAGCAGCATGCGGATTCTTTGCGATCCAGACCGATTCCACCGGTCATACAAAATCAAGAGACTTGAATCTTGGTTCATCGAGCTTGAGTCGGAGGCCTGAGCAACTACGTCGACGATCTGACCAAAGTTCTTAGCGAGACTTTCCATGGTTTCGTGGAAGACGTCATCACGCGATTGTCCCCGCGTCAGCGATGAGGCTTGATCATAAGCAGAGGCGCCCATTGTCATGTAATAATTGATGTCAAAAGTTTTTCGATTGAAATAATCTTGAAAGAATCCAGAAACGTAAAGGCTCGCATCGCCTAAACTTCTGTAGAGTTGTGGCTGTTTTTCCACTGGCGCTTCTATTGCGCGTTTGAGCATGAAAGCAAGCGGTGTTGACAACACGTCTTGTTCCGCATCACCATCGGCCTCGCTAACGTTCGTTTTTTGGATGAAGCTTGTAAGTAAGTTGACCAGGTAAAATTCAACGTGCTCTTCCAATTTGACATTTAAATTCCGCGAAGCCTCTGTAATCTTCCCGTGAAAAAATTCACGTGGGGTCATGGTAAGATCAAGCGACGTCGAACTCATGGAAACCTCCCCCCCCTCTTGGCGTGGCCGCGGGGTTATGTGGTTACAGACTCAAAACCTGGGAAACAAAACCTTGTGTATTTATTATACACTTGGTTGGCCGGCCAGTTGAGTCTTTGCCGCTATTCATGGAATCGGCAAATTAGGCAGTTAGCTTAGGCAATCAAATAAGTACCTGTAAATATTGAGTTTTTAGAAAAATAATGAGCAGCCCGCCTCTGCCTACCCAAACTGCGTCTTTGCAAAACCTGAAAATCTGGAATAATGGTCTCTGGTTTCAAACCTATGGCCAGGGCGGTTTCAAGCGATGGAAAAGTCGGTTCAACAGACAGCCAAAATACCTGCAGAGGCTGCAGCTGCATCCGCCCAACCTGCGGGCACGGAGCGCCTGGGTTTGGAGGAAATCGTTCATCTGGCCAATAAGATTGGCCTTGAGTATGTTTCGGCCCGTAAGGAAGCAGAACGACTTGAGCTTTTGAAAAATACAGTTCGTGCTCGAATTACGATTCGAATTGATGATGGTACACACAGTGAAGCCAAGCTACGACGACTCATGGAAACAGATCCCGAGTACGAGGATTTTTTGATGAAGCTGGTATCTGCTCGTGCCGAGTCAGAAAAGCTACGGGTACGCTACGAAAGTTACAAGAATCTCTTCGATGCGAAGAGAAGTCTTTTAAGCTATCAAAAAGCTGAGATGAAGTTGCTTTAACTAAATTATCGAACCAAGTTCGATTCGATTTTCGATCGACCTTGCAATGACGCTGACCGCTTTTTTGCGTCTTGTACCAATTCTACAAATTCAGGGTCGGTAGCGGCATTTTTCTTGAAGAAGTTGAAGTATTTTATTGCTCGCTCCGGATTACTATTTTCCAGACTCCGCGCTAGCCAGTAGTGTCCCTCGTTCATTTTGGGTTTAATTCGCACAGCGCGCTCAAGATATTCGAGAGCTTGTTTGTTCTGCCCAGATTCTAGAAGTGCGCGTCCAGCTCCTAAAAGAGCACCCGCAAGCATAGGCTGACTTTTTAATGCCTGACGCCACATTTCAAGAGCTTCTTGGTTTTTTCCCTGGGCGGCATAGACTTCTGCTGTGACACTTTCAAAATATGGTCGAGACATGGGATTTGCGTGGTCCATGCCACGTTTTAGGGTT
>JBIJBX010000015.1:0-21141 GCA_044344995.1 Oligoflexales bacterium
ATTCTTTTGGCGCCAAACATGAAGGGTGATGTCCATTACTTGTAACTCCTGGTAGCAAGTTTCACATTTTCAAAGGCCAGCGGCTCTTTGTGAAGTTCCCATTCGGGTCCAGCTCCTTTGTTTTCCCAGACTCCGGCGTAACAGTACTTCTCATCGTCGCGCTTGGCTTCGCCGTCTTCAGTTTGATGCTCAGTACGGAAGTGCCCGCCACAACTTTCTTCTCGGTTTAATGCGTCGCGACACATAAGCTCACCGAACTCCAAAAAGTCGGCGACACGTCCGGCCTTCTCAAGGGATTGATTCAGATTTTCCGCTTCACCGAGCACTTTGACGTTCTGCCAGAATTCGCCTCTAAGCTTCTGGATTTTACCAATGGCTTCCTCAAGTCCAGCCTTATCCCGCGCCATCCCGCACTTATCCCACATTATTTTTCCCAGCTCCCTGTGGAAGCTGTCTGCCGTTCTGTTGCCCTTAATTCCCAAGATTTTTTGAGTGCGTTGTTGGACTTCATTCTCGGCAGCCTTGAATGCCTGGTCACTTACCGATACTTTTTCAAGTTTTTCACTCGCAAAGTAATTTGGAAGTGTGTACGGGATTACGAAGTAGCCGTCGGCTAATCCCTGCATCAATGCTGAAGCGCCCAAGCGGTTGGCGCCGTGATCCGAGAAGTTCGCCTCACCCAAGACAAAAAGTCCAGGAATATTGCTCATCAGGTTGTAGTCCACCCAAAGGCCGCCCATGGTGTAATGCACGGCCGGAAAAATACGCATCGGTGTCTTGTAGGGATTTTCAGCCGTAATTTTTTTATACATATGAAAGAGATTGCCGTATTTCTTTTTGATGCCATCTTCGCCAATACGTTTTATGGAATCAGCAAAATCAAGGTACACGCCCAAGCCGCCTGGACCTACGCCGCGTCCATCGTCGCAGGCTTCTTTCGCGGAGCGCGACGCGATATCGCGTGGCGCTAAATTGCCAAAGCTTGGGTATTTGCGTTCCAAATAGTAGTCACGCTCTTCTTCTGGTATTTGCTGTGGAGGTCTTGTGTCACCCTTTTTCTTCGGTACCCACACGCGCCCGTCGTTTCGTAAAGACTCGGACATGAGCGTCAGCTTTGATTGATAATCTCCGCTTACGGGAATGCACGTGGGATGAATTTGGGTGTAGCAAGGGTTGGCAAAACCGGCACCTTTGATGTGAGCCCGCCAAGTGGCAGTGACATTACAGCCTTTGGCATTTGTTGAAAGATAGAACACATTGCCGTATCCGCCCGTGGCAAGAATAACCGCATGTGCGGCGTGAGAAGTAACCTCACCCGTGACAAGATCTCGAACAACAATGCCCCTAGCCCGTCCGTCGACCATAACAAGCTCAAGCATTTCTTTGCGCGAGTACATTTTCACACTTCCGCGATTAATTTCGCGATTCAGCGCAGAGTACGCACCCAATAACAACTGCTGTCCTGTTTGGCCCCTTGCATAGAAGGTCCGACTAACCTGCGCACCGCCAAACGATCGATTATCTAAAAGACCGCCGTAATCACGAGCAAACGGCACACCCTGTGCGACACACTGATCAATGATATTTCGACTTACTTCGGCCAATCGGTATACGTTAGCTTCTCTAGCGCGAAAGTCGCCGCCTTTGATAGTGTCGTAAAACAGTCTAAAAATTGAATCGCCATCACCTTGATAGTTTTTGGCGGCATTGATTCCACCCTGGGCAGCAATCGAGTGCGCGCGCCTCGGGCTGTCTTGAAAACAGAAACAACTAACGTTATAGCCGAGGCCGCCTAAAGTGGCTGCGGCTGATGATCCGGCAAGTCCACTGCCAACAACAATAACATCATATTTGCGTCGGTTCGCGGGATTAACCAATTTCATTTCGAATTTATGTTTTTCCCACTTACCGGCGAGAGGTCCTGATGGAATTTTTGAGTCTAATTTCATGGCGTCTTCTCCTATTTAACCAAGCCGGTCAAGACGGCCAGTGGAATACTGGAAAAACCGATAAAGGTTATAACTGCGACGATTGGCCCTAGCTTACTTGTAAGCGGGTTTATGTTTCCGTGGTAAACGCCTAAGCTTTGGAAAAGGCTCGAAACACCGTGACGCAAATGCATCGCTACCGCTGCCATTGAAAAAATGTAGAATCCACTGACCACGGGACTGGAAAAGCCCGCGACAACCACCGCATACACATCGTCTTGCGGGATATTGGCTAGGTCATTACCAACCACTCGAAATGTATAATGGGCTAAATGGTAAATCACAAACGTGAGCATCAAAGCACCGGTATGTTTCATGTAACGTGATGCTATCGTCGCTTGAATGGTTGCCTCGTGAGCGTACTGCACGGGCCGTGCGGCGCGATTTTCGATACTCAGCTTGATCGCCAAATAGATGTGAAGCACAAATGCGGCCAACAATCCCAGACGCGCCACCCAAAGCAACGCTCCCAGTGAGTGCAGCCCCTTGGCATATGCATTAAAAGTTTCAGGCCCAGCAAAAATCAACAGATTCCCAGATAAGTGGGCGATCACAAATCCAGTCAACATAAGGCCCGTGATGGCCATCAGCATTTTGGCGCCAACCGGTGAGTTGAAGAGGCGGTCACAGAGCTTCATGACATCTCCCGACAAATAAATTTTTCAGGCTATAAGTTTAACATATACAGCCGTTTAGTCTTTATGAAGAATGACCGGAAATATTAGACACCGACAGTTATCACATTGAGCGATGAAGACTCAAAATATTTGGCTGCGGCCCTGCCCACCGCCTCTTTGGAAACTTGCCGGAGACGATCCGGGTAGTTTTGAAAATCATTCCAGCCAAGCCCGTAAAGCTCCATCAGCGCCATGGTCATTGCTTGTGCACTGGTTCGCTGCAAGCCGATCTCATGATTACCGATGAGGAAGGAGCGAGCCCAGGTTAGTTCTTCTGAAGTCACGCCTTTTGATGAAATTTTGTGCAACTCTCGCTCAAGGCCACTTCGAGCTCGGTCCACTTTTTCTCGGGCCGTGGCCATATAAGCTCCAACCATGCCACCACCCATCCCTTGGGTGTGGAGGGGGCCGACCGAATAGGCCAAACTTTCGTCCTCCCGCAAAGCAAAAAGTCGTCCACCTTGTCCGCTCAATGCGGTCAGCAAGATGTCTGTCGCTTCCCGATCAGGAGACGACCAAGATGGGCCAAGGCCACCTATGGCAACTTGCGCCTGTTCTGGAATTCGTTTCGGAATAATGGACATCAGTGTCGGTCCAAGATCCTCTTTAAGGTTAAAAGAAAAAGATCGCGCAGCAGGCTTTGGTTTAAAAGCGGCAAACCTTTGACTTAAAATATCCCTGACACGGCTTGCAGGCGCGCCGCCTGCGCCGGCAAACACCCAGCGCCCGCTATCTCGCCACTGCTCATAAAACTCTTCGAGCCCTTTGGCGGTCAAACCTTTTAGCACATGATCAAACCCCACAATGGGCATGGTGTACGGGTGATTGCCAAACACTTTAAGGTGCAACCTGCGCATGCAAACCCACTCAAAGCTATCGGACTGCATCTTCATCGATTCAAACGTTTCGCGCAAATTAACCTGCCACTGCTCCGGCGGAAACTTAGGTTCCAGCATACATTCCGCAAGATTCCCGATCATTTCCTCGACCTGTTCGGTCGTGCACTGCATGGTTAACCCACAACTGTCTTTTCCACTAAAACCACTTAGAACCGAGCCCAAATCCTCCAAACGTCCAACAAATTGGGCATAGTCACGCCGCTTGGATGCAAGTCCCAAAAGCCCAGCCATCGCATAAAAAGATCCAGCCGTTGCTTGAGTTTCGGCGCGCTGCCCACCCTCGGTTGTCGCGGTAAAGCTAAACATCTTGGCATCCGGGATCTCGCGGTAAATAACGGAAACACCTTCCCCAATCTCAAACTTATGAATGGCAACCGCGCTTGTTGGCTTAGAAACTTTGGTCGGCGTTTTTGCCGAGTGTTCCGCAGCCGAATCGAGGCCATGAAGAAAAGCCGCCTCCAAAGTGCTGGGCTCGGGCTTATGGGGATGATCGCACACGACGACAATGAGGGCGTCATGAAGATCCCAGTTTCTATTGAGAGCGTGTGTCAATTCAACTGGATGAAAATTATTCGCCAAGTGCTCATAGTAGGTCTCAAACTTTTCTTTCATTGGTGTGGATAATCCCGCGACAATAGCGCTTGCAATACCGTCCACTGTCTCTTCACGGTGAACTCTCGCGATCCTGGCCGCGGCGCGTGACCGCTCAATCTCCTGATCTGTGGCAGGCTCCTGCCCTGTGAGCAATGCCAACTCGCGCGCAATCGACGCGCAGGCAGGCGCAAGATTTTGCGGCTCTAAAATCGCGCTGACTTCAAACGATCCCTCAAATACGGAAGAATATGCCGACGCACCAATGGCGTTTACGATAGCCTCCTTCTCCTGAAGGCGGGATTGCAAACGCGACACATCACTGCCACCTAAAACATACGCCGCCGTATCAACCAGCGGACAATCTGGTGAATCAAGTGCGGGAGCGCCTAGTATGACGTGCAGGCGAGACTGCTCAACCTCTCTGCCAATCACAATAGAACGCACTTTCCCCCGCCGTTGGCGACGTAAGCCTTTATTTCTGCCACTACCTTGAGCTTGGACGGACTTGGCAGAGGGATAAGATCCAAAATACTTTTCCGCTAAATTAATCGCATTTGCGCTCGACAAGTTGCCGACGATGATGAGGGACATGTTTTGTGGCTGATACCACTTTTGCCAAAATGCCAATAACACATCTCGGCTCATTTTTGCGATTTGTTGACTAAAGCCGATGATCGGCCGTCCGGCCTCCGTATCAGCATAAATGTCCGCGTGAATAGCGCGACCGCTTTGGGTTCCAGGACTATCGTCGTCGCGACGAATTTCCTCCAAAATCACTTCCCGTTCTTTCTCAAACTCAACTTCGTCAAAAACACTGTTAAAGATCGCGTCTGAAAGAACATCGAAACCAAGCTCGGCACTCGCGCTTGGCAACGTTAGATGGAAGACGGTTTTGTCGAATGTTGTATACGCATTGCTGTCACCACCTGCACCCTCGATCAAGGCGGCAACCTGCCCCACGCCCCTCTTCTTGGTTCCTTTGAATAGCATATGCTCAAGAAAATGGGCGATCCCGCGCTCGTGTTCTGCTTCGTCGAGAGAACCCGCCCAAATAACGCACTGGATAGTAACAACGTTGGCCCCATCGCGGGGGCAAACGACCATTTCCATTCCGTTAGCCAGACTGAGGCGCATCGACTTCATTTCTCCGCGGGTCTAGTCGCGTTTACATTGCAACTTCAAATCCCATCGCCAGGGAGTGCTGCATTAACTCTGAACTGACGTCATACTTTAAGACTTGATAACTAAAATTAAAATTACGATTGATCAGTGAAAGTCCGCCGGCCATGCGCGTTCTTGCCACGTCTCCCGTTTTTGTTTGGCCAGACGAAAGAACGAGGCGCAAGAGGTCATATACTTTGACTGAGCTACTAAGGTTGATGAAGTTTTCGTGGTCGTCGGATGATGAATTTTCGGTCTCACTGGCAAGTGCGATCGTAGGCGCCGCACCCTCGTAGGCAGTGATTTCTTGTCGGCGACGATAGTCCAAGTGGAACGACACCACATCACCAGCAAAGTAACTAGCACCGGCTCTATAGAATGTCGGCGCTGCATATCCCATCTTTTTATTGGCCAAGTTTTCGGCAGAGACGCCCACGCGGATCGCGGGCGTCAGATGTGCGGCCGCACCAAAGCCGACGGTAAACCCCTTTGAGCTTTTGACCGAATTGTCCAAAAAAACTTCCTCTGGAGGACGCGCTTCGATGTAACTCGACGTAAATCCTAAATACATTCGGCCGAGCGGCATCGCCAATGCAAGACTGGCCCTACGCACAATAGGAGTATCTCTCGACAGGGAAAGTAGATTAACTCCCGTTGGTTTTGCTGCGATCCCCTGGTAATCATCTGCGGCACTTGTATAGTTGACGCCGGCAGCGACTGGACTTGTCTTGCCGTCTATAATGCCCACTTGGTAAAAGTCACGTCCGGCAATAGGCCAATGATAGCTACCATTCAGCGTGTACTCTTTTTCGAGGGCCAACAATGCTGGATTTGAGCGAATTGCCGACACGCCGCCAATGGCTGTCGCAACTGAGCCGCCGAACGCCAACGAGTGGCCGCCTGTGGCCTCAAACTCTTCAGGAATGGTGGGCGTTGAACCTGCCGCGATACAAGAAAAATCATTGGGGCAGAAAAGGCTGGCGGAAATAATAAGGCCGATTTTCGTCGCCTTGCCGCAATCGTCAAAAAAGGATCGTGCCCGAAACGTCATCGTGAACTTTCCCTCTCAAGTCTAAAAATACCTTAACAAGCATGGGCATTTCGGCCACGGATTACCGCCTGGATATTCTAGCAAGATACGAAGAAAGCTTCACCATGTCGGGCAAAGATAAATTAGGGCTTAGTTGCGGCCGCTTGCGCCTTAGGGCTCTGTCCCTCAATGGCGGATTTCAAAACTTTAATAACTGTATCACCCGCCACCTCAACATTCACAAAACCCTCGGCTACGGACTTGACGCGTCCGATGATGCCACCTGAAGTAACGACTTCATCGCCTGCCTTAAGAGCCGAAATAAATGCTTGGTGTTCACGAGCTCTTTTTTGCTGTGGTCTGATCATAAAAAAATACATGATTAACAAAAATCCTAGCGGCATGATCAGCATTTCGACTGTGGATGGACCCTGCTGGGCCGCCGCTTGAGCCTTGGCTAAAGTTGGGGTGAGTAAAGAAGTCGCAGCTAATAATCGTACGCGCATGTCCTAGTGTCCTCTCTAAATAACCGTCAGTTTTTGTCAAATGCCTGCTCAAAGTACTGATCGCGGGGTGCAAGATCAATGCTAATGTGGCATAACTGAAGCCACGTGGAAAAATGATGACCCCCGCTTTAGTTTGAAAAATTTTTGAATAGAAATTTCTAAAAAATGGGGTCTTTTTAATATCTATTAATAGTTTGCAATGTAAATGATCGACCTAAGCTCACTAAATACCCAACAACGCCTTGCCGTTGAGACCATAAAGGGGCCCTTACTCGTACTCGCTGGTGCGGGAACTGGTAAAACAAAAGCATTAACCATGCGCATCGCTTACATGATCTCCATGGGCATCACACCTGAATCCATTGCGGCCATGACGTTCACAAATAAGGCGGCTCGAGAAATGTCTGATCGCCTTTCGGCCTTGGTTGGCCCAAAGATTGCCGGCAAGGTGCGTCTGGGAACGTTCCATAGTTTCTGCCTCGGACTACTGAGGCAGTATGGCGAAAAAATTGGTTTGCCGGCGAAATTTTCGTTGGCGGGAACTGGTGATCAGATCGATTTGCTGCGGCGAGCTTTACAAGAAGAAGGAAATCTTTCGAGTGTCAATGTTGACTCACTACATGCTGAGATATCGCGCGCCAAAAACGCGCTACTAAAACCCGCCGATTTCGCTAAAAGAGCTCAGCATATCGCGATCGGTCTTTCGACTGAACATTTGATAAATGCTTATGAGCTTTACGAGCGTCAGTTACGATTGAATCGGTTGATCGATTTTGATGACTGCATCTTCAAAACCGTTTGTTTGCTTGAAGAACATGCGGATGTCCGCGAAAAAATCTCTCAAAAGTATCGTTATTACCTGATTGACGAGTTTCAAGACACAAACGGGGCCCAATTACGAATCATCGAGCTACTGGGCGCTGAGCACCAAAATGTGTGTGTGGTGGGCGACGATGATCAGTCCATCTACAGCTGGCGAGGCGCACTTTTTGAGACCCTCGAAAGATTTGAGACCATTTTCAAGGGCTCAAAGCTAATCAAGCTCGAGCAAAACTATCGTTGCACAAACATCATACTGGATGCCGCCAATGCCGTCATAAAAAACAACTCGAAGAGGAAAGAGAAAACTCTTTGGAGTGATAACGATGGGAGCCACCCGATCGAAATCTCGCCGCTCGCAAACGAGGAAGAGGAGGCGCGATTTATCGCGGATAAGTGTCTTTCTTGGATCGGAGAAGGATTTAGGGCCGCGGATATCGCTGTGTTGTATCGCGCTAACAATCAGGCGCGACCCATCGAGCTTGCGCTGCGCGAGATGGGCATTCCTTATGAGACTTTTGGTGGTAGCAGTTTCTTTGAGCGCAAAGAGGTTAAAGATTTTCTTGCATATGTACGCCTGATTGTGAGACCGGATGATCGTTTGGCTTTTTACCGGGTAATCAACACACCAAACCGCGGAATTGGCCTTAAGTCTTTGGAAAAAATCGACCAGGCAGCCAGCCGACACAATTTATCGCCAAACGCCGTTGCACAAAAATTTTCAGATGAACTTGGCCTAAGCGGAAAAAGCCTTAAGAGCTTAAAATCTTTTTTGGAGGAGATGGAATCATTGCGCGCCTGGGATCTAAAGGGGCCAGAGGATCTCGCAGCCATGGGTCATGAAATCATCAAGCGCTTTCACCTTGCGGCAGATATCCGTGAACACGTGAAAGATGCGGCCAGTCAGGAAAGAAAGATCGACGCCTTAAAGAGTCTTCCGCGCTGGCTAGCCAGCGCCGCACAAGATGTATTGCGCGAAAAGGCCGCGATGGATCTCAATGAAATGCTCGACAGACTCACACTTAACGACCGCGACTTTTCGGATCGGGATGAGCAGGGCAAACCTAATCGCGTCTCCTTGATGACGATTCATGCGGCCAAAGGCCTTGAATTTCCGGCTGTGATTATTTGTGGACTTGAAGAAGACCTTTTCCCTCACCGAAACTCTGCCGGATCAAGTAGTGGTCTTATGGAAGAAAGACGACTTTTTTATGTTGGCGTTACTCGCGCGAAGAAAAAGCTTACGCTAACGTGGGCTGCTGAACGAGGTTTGGGCTATATGAAATCCGCCAGAATGCCCAGCCGTTTTTTATCAGAACTGCCCGATTCATCTTGCGCTCAAGGTGACAGTCAAAAGACGGCTGCGGAGCGGTTGGAGAATCGCAAAGCAAAAACTGTAGCGTCCCTTCAGAGTTTGAGAGCCAATCTAAAAAACAACACAAAGCCTGGAACGCGCAACTAGTTACGCATCAATGGTGGTCACGCCCGGATCATCCATAAGCTCGAGCAGTGTTCCCTTCTTTTTCACAAACTCTTTTAAATTCTTCATAATCTTGGCCTCAATTTGGCGCGCTCTTTCGCGGGTGATTCCATAACGATCGCCAATCTCTTGGAGTGTTAAGGGTTTTTCTGCCATCAGCCTATCACTGAAAACATCTAAGTCACGGCCCTTGAGGGTTTTCTTAAACTCTTGTAGATGCTCTTCAAAAATTTCTAGAAGCTCTGAATCAGCCAGCTGTTCATCCGCTCGCTTGTCGCCATTATCGACGTCAATAAATTCGTAATTTGTTCTACCGTCACCGTCAGCGACCGGAGCATCCAAGCTAATGTCACGCGCGTTCAGTCTTTGCTGCATCGCTACAACGTCGCGTTCCTTTACGCCTAAGTTCTCCGCGAGAAGTTTCGGGTCGACTGTCTCATATTCCCGCAAGAGCCTATCTGTCTCTTTTCGAAGATTGTAAAAAAGTTTTCGCTGGGCGGCCGTAGTTCCAATTCGCACGGGGCCGCGATTATCCATTAGGAACTTGAGAATGTAAGCTCGGATCCACCACGCCGAATACGAGGAAAGCTTCACACCCTTATAGGGATTAAATCGCTTCACAGCCTGCATCAAACCGTAGTTACCTTCTTGGATGAGATCCAGTGGGCCAAATCCACTTTGTCGAAAATCATTTGCAATTTTTACGACGAGACGAAGGTTTGAGGTGATGAGTCGATGGGCCGCATCTTTGCTTTGGGTTTCAAAGTGCGCGACAGCTAACTCGTACTCTTCCTCGGGGGTTAGCAGAGGGTATCGATTAATCTCACGCAAGTACGCTTGCAGTGGCGACGGGGGGGCTGGTAGCCGTTGTCCACCGACTGCGGGTAAATTTCGTGTGTTATGATCTTTTTGATTTGTCACGATTACTTGCCGGTTTATCCGCCCTTTGTTAATTGTATTTGGCGCTACTTGCCAAACAAGTCTTCTACCAAAAGGATGAAAATTACGCGAGCCATGGGCGGAATCGGCATCATTACTAACCCCAACTCGAAACTGAACAAAAAAATGCCCACGCGCGGCAGACTTTTGGGGTATATCGTTGGCCAATTCGGCAACCTAGAAATTACCAACTCCGTCGATGACATCGGTCGAGTCGCCGCACTTTTTAAGCAACAGGCCATTGAAACCCTTGCCATAAATGGCGGGGATGGGACGATATCCAGGACCCTGACCGCTTTTATTCGAGCCTACGGAAACGAGCCCCTGCCGCAAATATTGATTCTGCGAGGGGGCACTATCAATATGCTGGCCGATAATTTGGGAATTCGGGGCACCCCGGAGGAAATTTTAGTCCGGATGTTGGAAAGCCAAAGTGGGGTTAGAACCCGTCGCACAAAGACACTGGCCACCCTATCGGTCGGTGGGCAGTATGGCTTTTTATTTGGCAACGGGCTGGTGGCAAGATTTTTGGCAGAGTTTTATAGAAAAAAGACCGGCCCAATTGGATCCCTATTGTTAGTCCTAAAAATATATTTAAATTGGATTGTATCTCACCGTAATTATTCAAAAATGATCTTTAGCGAGTCGTACCGGGTTGTTTTTGATGGTCAGGCTAGCTCGGCCGTCCATACAAGCTTGGCTATGATGGCTAGTACCGTGGAACGAATGCCCCTAAAAGTAAGAATGTTTCCGGAAGTGGCGAAGGGACTTTCAAGGTTTCAGTTTTTCTCCCTAGAGATGTCTCCGCGCTCCTTACCTTGGCGACTGCCCCTGGCCATCCTGAGTAATCGGCCCGGCAGGTGGTTTGGCAAGGTTACAAAAATGGCCGCCCAGATGGTCGTCTCAGCCGAATCTGGGAAACAGTCCTATACGCTCGACGGAGAATTGTTTGAAGCCCCGGGTGGACGACTTGCGGTTGACATGGGTCCAGTCGTACAATTTGTAGTGGTATAAACACTGGACCTGGAGAAGCAATGTCCAAGATAAGTGGTAGGCTAACCCCACCCCCTCCGACCGCAATCGCTGCGGCGCTAAAAATCGAAAAGCTTACGATTGACTGGTTGGCTGGTGACGGTTCTGACCGATGTTATTTTAGGGTGCGCTCTCCTCAGCTTCCCTCTAGCCTGGTGCTCATGCAACTTTCTGGCACCGATGCGGAAAACCTCAAGCGCGGCCAATATGATTGGGTTGAAGTTTCGAATATTTTAAAGGCTCATAAAATCGCGGCGCCCACCTGTGTCGCCGCCTTAGGTGATTACGCCGCTCTATTAATAGATGACTACGGTGACACCATGCTTGAAACATCAGCCCTCACCGCTTCTAAAAATAGCAGTATTAACGAGACATTACCTCTTTTCGAGGCCTCTCTTGAGGTGGTCGGGCAATTCTTGGCAATCCCAGCAACGCCTGGAAATGTTTGGACAAAACGGTCGTTTGACCGGGACCGATTTATCTGGGAGTTGCGCTTCTTTATTTCCAAGTACCTAGAGCCCATTGGGCGCTATGCCCTATCAAATCGGGAGATTGAAGAATTTAATAATGATATTAATGCTTTATCAAGCTATTTGGCGTCTGGCTCCCGATTTTTTGTGCACCGAGATTTCCACAGCCGCAATATTATGGTTCACAACAACAAGGTGGCTATCATCGATTTTCAAGATGCACGTTTGGGCCCCCCGTCTTACGACCTCGTTAGCCTGGTCTTTGATAGCTATGTTCCGCTACCCCTGGAAATGCGCCTTTCCCTGTTGGAAAAGGGTTTTGATTTCGTGAGGTTATATTCTGGACAGGCCGCTCACGATCGAGCGAAAGAGGAGTGGCGACCCATGCTACTGCAGCGCCAGCTCAAGGCCATTGGAAGCTTTGGCTATCTGACTGTCGATAAGCATAAGGGTGACTATCTTCGCAACGTGGCGCCAGCGCTTCAAACACTTTTTGATGCTGGCGTACAAGATAGTCGGTGGCCATTTCTGAGTGGGCGTTTGTTACAAATCCTGGCCAATACACTGCCCGACAGAACCTCAAGCGTATCAAACGCCAATGAAGGCTTAAGTCTTGCGGCGGGTAGCTCTCACAAATTTTCTTAAATGCCCACCAGAGGCCATGGGGATCCCGACCTAGTGCGCACGAACCATGGTAAAGATCTAAAATGCTTGATCCTTTGTGCTGGGCTTGGCACCCGTCTTAAGCCCTTGACCCTTACTCTGCCCAAACCCCTGGCGACCGTTTTTAATGTTCCCCTGTTTGATATCGCCTTACGCGCCTGCGCAAGCACGGGATCAGTGCAAATGGCGATAAACACCCATTATTTAGCTGATCTAATGACACAGCACGCTCAAACGGTGGCGGCAAACCTAAGCCTCAATAACCTGCACATTTCTCATGAATACCCAGCCATCTTGGGTACGGGCGGAGCGCTCTGTCAATTAAGCGGGTGGTGGGGTGAATCGGACCTGCTTGTTTACAATGGTGATGTGCTCTCGAATATTACTCTCAGCGAACTTTCTAAACGGCACCAAGCCTCGGCAAATTTAGTGACTCTCGCTGTGCGCAAGGAGCCACCTAGGGATGGCGGACGCTCAATTTGGTTGGATGAAAATGACCTTGTTCGTTACATCGCAAAGCGTTCGGATTTGCCGTCACAGGCCAATCGCCTCGACCTGCGAGAGGCTGGCTTTGCCTGTGCATATGTTGTGAGTTCTGATTTTCGCCAATACTTACCGCGTGATCCTCAGTTTTTTGACGTTGTTGACGGGTTTACTCGAGCCATTGCTGACGGCCGCCCCATTGGGGCTATTAATTTCTCAGGTTTATGGGCAGACGTGGGAACTCCAAAATCCCTCTGGGAGACAAATTTGAAACTGGCCCAGATGGGTGAAGCCGAGCGCCACCAACTCCTAGGTGCTTCTTCGCGCGTGCGTTCCCCAGTACCGTCCACTTGCAAAGTTGACACAATCTCTGTGATCGCTGAAGACGTAACCTTCGGTCCAAATGCGACCATTGCGAAATCCGTCTTACTACCAGGCGCTGTCGTACAAGCTGGAGAAAATTTATCAGGTTGTTTGCGTGGGCTTGGCTTTAACGAGTCATTCGAGGGATAAAATCCGTCACAGTCCACCTTGAGCCATTCTCACTTTTTGCTTAAGCAAAGTGCCTAGGCAGTGCCTAATCACAGTCGACAACAGCCTTAAATATCTGGTCTTTCAGGGCACACCTAACGTGAGTGCTTGACTAAGCATGCTGTAGCGCAACTGAGGCGAATATATTGGTTGTTTGGATTTTAATTGGGGCAGGATCTTAGTAGGTAATAGCTAGAGCCGGTGGATGCGATGTTTGATTCGTGTCGTGGTGTTCGCTTTTACTTTGGCAAACTTTGCCCGGGTGGCGCCTTAATCTCGTTAGCCAAGCTGAATTTAACCCGACGATCTCGAATCTAATTACGCAGTCCTTCTCGCTCTTCAATACTTCTGGCCAATCTCTCGACGGTGCTTCTTAAGAATCATAAGTGTCACTTTAGAAGCTATTTCTCGCCTTTTTTATCGAACTCATAATGCCAACCTTACACGCTTTGCCAGTTTTGCTTTAGGCGGCTTTTTCATCAAACGCTAGAACCAATAAACGCATAGGATTGGGCTGTAACATTAGACTTTTGTCCAACTTTAGCCGACTTAAAAACCTTTTCAGCACTTGCTTTTGTAGCTTTTGCTACATTCAAGCCTTTTACTTTTGCCATCGCCGCGTTAAACGCGCCTTTTTCGACGTAGTAAACAGCCATGCCTGCGGTCAAAACATCTGGATTATCGATATTGTCGTTTTGACGCCAGATATGTCTCCACGCTTTCGAAGTCCCATAAACTCGCTTAGAGATCGCGGCAAGGGTATCACCATCTTGTACGATTTCTTTTGCGCGACGGATGCCTTCATAGGCTGAAGCAAAATTGCGGCTAGACTCTTCAAGAGAGTAGTAAATGATATCGCCTGGGTAAATATGGTTTGGATTGTCCATTCCACTCAGATTTGCGATATCTCTCCAGCGCTTTTGGTCGCCGTAGATCTTGCTCGCGATTTTACCTAGGGTATCGCCTGCTTCAACAACATAGGCCATTTTCGAGCCCATCTCAGGCATGCCTGCAACTGCTGCTGCTTCCGTCGGCGCTGTGGCCACTGGAGCCGCTTCCTCTGGAGCTGGCGATTGTCCAGCATCGACTGGAACTGCGCCATCAGTTGCGACCTGAGCATCTGCCGGAGCAACTGCTTCCTCGCCCGCTGGTTGAGCTTGATTCGAACCATTCATTTCAGTAATCATGGACTGAATGTCTCCGCCGTCTCCGGCTTCTCCCTCAGCCGCTGGCGCCTCGTTGCTGACAACATTATTGCCGGCTACGCCATTTTCTTCGCCTGAAGCTTCAGCAGTGGCTTCACCATTAGCCGGAGCTTCCTGAGCTGTCTCTTCGCCCTGAGACTCTCCTCCCTGTTGGGTTGCAGCAACTTCCTCCTGCTGACCGCCCTCTTCCTGTTGTCCTTGTCCCTCGGCAGCAACCTCGTCTGATGCCTGCTGCTGTTGGCTGGAGCACCCAGCAAACGGCAACATCGAGCCTAGAGCGAAGGCCGTCACTGCCAAGCGACGTCTCCATTTGAACCTCATGTTCACACCTCCAAAAAAGTTAATAAAAGAAAAACCTCATGTCGACTCTCGGCAGAAATTTTTCCTACTTTAATTTTCAAACACCTGCAAAAGTCCAGCAATGGGCAAGGGTTTCACTGCAGGCGAGCATCAAAACTCCCTATTTTACGCCTATTCACGGTGTCTTATTTTAAAAGCCCTGTACCCCAATGGTTTTACGGCGCCCTGTGACCAATAGTCACACCGAATCACCCGCTGTGAACAGGCAATTTTTTGTCAGCGGCTAAATCTGATTTGAAAATTTTTTTGAATTTTTTTTGCGTTATTTTTTTTCGGACGAAATCTTTTTGCTGCGGCGTTTATTTCAAGTTCGAATTCATTTAAACTAATCACTCAGCCCGTCCCAAAACCTTTGAGATTCAGGGTATTTGCTTTGAACGCCAAGCCCAACGACACGAACTACCATCATCGCAGCGTCTTACTTCAAGAAGGCGTTGATGTATTAAACCCTTTGCCTGGCGGCGTTTATATCGACTGCACCCTCGGCGGAGGGGGGCACACCCGATTGCTTCTGGAAAGATCCGGCCCCGACGGAAAAATCTATGCTTTTGATCGCGATGCGGCTGCTATCGAAAACGCAAAAAAAAGCTTGGGCGACTTCCTGGCGTCTGGTCGGCTTGTTTTAACACATTGTCCTTTCAGTCAAATTTACACGGTCATGAAAAATCATAAAATGATCGGCAAAGTTGACGGTGTCCTTGCCGACATCGGCGTATCAAGCCATCAGCTAGATACTGCTGATCGTGGGTTCTCCTTCATGTCTGAAGGCCCTCTGGATATGAGAATGGATCAAACATCGGGGCAAAGTGCTGCTGAATTCATTGCTTCGGCCACTGAGTCGGAGATTGCGGATGTCATTTATAAATACGGGGAAGAGACAAAAGCACGCTTTATTGCAAAAATTATTTGCGAGCGACGCGAGCGTCAGCCGTTTGAAACAACTTTAAGCCTGGCAAACCTCATTGCCGCAAAAGTCCACTGGAAAAAGGAAAGTCGCAAGCATCCAGCAACCAAAACATTTCAGGCCCTTCGAATATTCGTCAATCAGGAGCTTCTAGAGCTGGAAACACTGCTAGACGACAGCTGCCGAGTCCTTAGAATGGGTGGCATCCTGGCCGTTATTACGTTTCACTCACTGGAAGATCGCCTCGTAAAAACAGCCATGTTACGGCTATCGGGCAAATCACCCGCATCGGATATGCCGCGCGAGATCGTCTTAACATCGGAAGAGCTTGCCTCATACAAGAACGCCTGCGCTGAAATCGTTCGACCGTTCCCGGCATCTCCCACAGATTCAGAAATTAAAGATAACCCTCGTGCACGAAGCGCAAAGCTGCGTGCTATCCGTTTGCTTAAAGAATGTTTATAATTATTGGGACAATTGGATAAAATTCTTTGGGCAGATTGCAAACCTATTGGGGGTAGATAATAAGACATGCGTAAATTAACTGTGCGCCTGGCAATTCTATGGACCCTTGTGCTTTCTTGCGCGGCGTTTGCTCGTGTGCATTTTAGAAGTTTGACGACCGGTGTGGCCTACGACCTTGGTCAGTTAAAGAATACGGAAAGTCGCCTATTAGAAGACCGCAGCAATCTTAAGGGTGAGCTGGCGCGACTGACGACAAAGAAGAAGCTAGAGGAGCTGACTCAATCCGCTAGGAAAACCACCTCTGAGGGGGCCGTTATCCGGTGAAAGGTCGATCAAACAGCTGGCGCACAAGGCTTTCTCGAATTTCGGGCCGGCTAACTCCTGACCCAAAAGGCGCGCAGGGTTTTGATATTTCCCGAGCATCTGTTCTAGCGGTTTTGCTGCTTTCCGGGTTTGGATGCTTGGTGATTCGAGCGGCCATCATACAATTGTTCCCTCCCTCTGCTGCGGCACTTCGCAGAATTGCACAGCGGCAGTACGAGCAACATCTTGAGCTGGCTCCTTATCGCGGCCCAGTTCTCGACAGAAATGGGCACCCGCTAGCCATCAGCCTGAAAAAGCCCTCCGTTGCCATTAACCCGCGAGCTTTTGCGCCGTCAACCCAACAACTCCGACGGTTAACCGAGTTGCTGGATCTGCCAAAAGAAAAAATTAAAGAAATTTCGGGTAAGACCGCCTACTTTGCATGGCTTAAACGCAAGATCGATCCGTCCATCGCACAAAAAGTAGAGGCTTTGAGCTTAAAGGGTCTTTATCTTGTAAACGAGGCTACTCGCCTCTACCCGTTGCAGTCTGTAGCCGCACACGTGATCGGTGCCGTGGGTAGCGAAAACCAGGGCCTTTTGGGCCTCGAACGCCAATTCCAGAGCATTTTGGCTGGAAAATCCTCTGCCGTCAGCCCATCTAAGGACGCCCGAGGAAGAACGATCTTGTATTCAAGCGACATGGCCGCACCTGACCTGCCTGGCCACACCATACAACTGTCTCTAGACCATGCGATCCAGGAGATTGCCGAAGATGCCTTGGCTCAAGGGGTTATCGCTGCCAAGGCCAAAAGCGGGTTTGCGATCGTGACAGACCCCCACACCGGTAAGATTTTAGCACTCGCGAACTACCCAACATTTGATCCCAATCAAATTGCTCACGCCAAGACCGAGCATACACGAAACTTTGCCCTGCTCGACTCATTCGAACCCGGATCAGTGATGAAACCCTTTGTTGTGGCGGCCGCGATCGATCGCCATAAAACCTCCGTTAATGAAACACACGATTGCGAAAATGGGGTCTACCGCGCTGGTGGCGTGGTATTTCGCGATGATCATCCTGCCGCAAAACTCACGACCGCTGAGACCATTATTCGGTCAAGTAACATATGTACTTTTAAAATCGCTAATCGCATCGGCAAGCAAGGGCTGTATGATGCTTTACTCTCCTTTGGTTTTTCAGGAGGGCTTGCCATTGGCGAAACATTTCCGTTAACGATCAAAGGCAACATATCAAAACCAACCGGTTGGAAGCCTATTCGATTTGCGAACGTGGCCTTTGGACAAGGCATGACTGTCAACGGGCTTGAGGTGGCCATGGCTTATGGCGTCTTAGCAAATGGTGGTAATCTCATGCGCCCCATTTTAGTTGACCGGATCATAAGTCCCAATGGCGATATTGTTTACGCGGCGACCCCCGAAGCAACCTCCCACGTTGTCGGGATCGATACCGCAACTGAAATGCGTAAGATGCTTGCCCGTGTTGTAACTGATCCCCGAGGAACAGCCAGTAGAGCCGAAACCTCTGATTATACCACTGGCGGCAAAACGGGGACGGCCGAAAAAGTTGATCCTGTGCTTAAAGCCTATTCGCCAGATAAAAGAATTTCCAGTTTTGCTGGATTTGCTCCAGTGGGAGATCCCTACCTTGTCATTTATGTCATGATTGATGAACCGGGGGTTCGGCCTGCGTACGGCGGATTACTGGCAGGCCCTGTTTTTTCTGAGATTGCCCAGCGTAGCCTAAGATACCTAAATGTTGCCCCAGACAAAAACTCTTTATCAGTTGGCAAAATCTCAACGAAATTGCCAGTAAAACGGGCGGCTAATGTCAAAGAAGGTGGCAATGCAAAAAAGCGGCGTCGACTTTAGCGTCATTCTCGACGAACTCAAGGCGGCCAATCTTGATCCAACCGTATTGCGACACCCAGCGGGGCAACTCGATATCAAGGGCGTGGTAGCGGACTCCCGCAAACTGGCGCCAGGACTTGCTTTTTGTGCCTTGCGTGGATCCCACCACGATGGGCACAGCTTTCTTATTTCCTCCACAAATCCATCACTTGGTTTGGCGATCATTGAAAGGGCCGATCTCGCAACAGAAACTCTCGGTGGCCTCGCGATTATTCGGGTCAATTCAGCGCGGGCGGCTTGGGCGCAGCTGGCGTCATTTTTTTGTAATCACCCCTCAAAGAAAATCTCCGTCATTGGCATCACTGGGACTAACGGCAAAACGAGCACCACCTGGATGGTTCGATCCCTTTTGGACGCAATGTCCACACCTTGCGCCAGCATCGGAACACTCGGCATTCACACTCCCTGGGGACAGATCGAAACAACCCACACTACACCCGACCCCGATGTACTCTATCCAGCATTAGCTGAATTTTGCGAGCGGGGCATCAAAGTGGTCGTCATGGAGGTTTCTAGTCACTCTTTGGTTCAAGGCAAAGTGTGGCCGATTGAATTTAGTGGGGCAGGCTTCACCAGCTTTAGCCAAGACCACCTTGATTTTCACAAAGACATGGATGATTATCTGGATGCTAAACTGCTGCTCTTCAAAAATTTTCTAAAAATCGGATCTCCGGCTTTTTTTCACGTGAGTCTGATGTCTTACGAAAAGGTTAAAGGGCTCGTCAACAAAGCCAATAACTTCAAAACTTACGGTCCTGCCTCCCTGAGACCCAATGTTGCGGTTAGTTCGACTATGAACCGACTGCTCGGGACAACGCGTGTCCAGATCGAAAGTGGCGAAGACCGCGCTAACTTGGAAATTCCTATGATTGGCGAAGTCTTTGCGGAAAACTTCGCTCTCGCAGCCATCCTGGCAAGCGACGCGCTTCGCACGCCCCTTGCAAGACTTGCTGATGCCGTAAAAAATCAGGGGCTCGCTCCTGTTCCTGGTCGACTGGAGCTGGTTAAAATTCGAGAACTGCCTTGGCGCCCCCTGGTGTATGTGGACTACGCGCACACCCCCGACGCGCTGGAGAAGTCCATCTTGAGCCTTTCCTCGAACACGATAAAGCCCGCTGTTGTCTTCGGCTGTGGTGGGGACCGCGACCGAAGCAAGCGGCCACTTATGGGAAATATAGCCTCGCGATTAGCCAGCAAAGTTTTCATAACTAGTGACAATCCAAGGACGGAGGATCCACAAAAAATTCTAAGCGACATCGCAGCAGGTGCGGGATTAGATGCCGCAAATGACTCGCTTTTGGCCCAAAGGATTAGAGTCATTCCCGACAGGAAATCCTCAATTGCGCAGGCAGTCGCTGAGCTACACGGGCGCGACACACTGCTAATTGCTGGAAAGGGTCACGAAAACTACCAGATCCTCGGCACGAAAAAGCTTCCGTTTAGCGACAAAGACGCGGCCATTGCGGGGCTTAGTACTCCACGTGTTTGGTTGGTTTTCGGAGCCGGCGTTAGTGGTTTTGCTGCCGCCGAACACCTCAATCGCTTCGGCGACAAAGTTCTCATAAGTGATGATCGCCCAATCGTGCTGCCTGGCGACTTGAAAAACTCCGCTACGATCATCCCACCCGACAAAATTAATTGGGGCGACATTTCAGCCGTGGTCATCAGCCCCGGCGTACCTCCCAGTCACAAAATCTGTCGTGAGGCCGCCCAGCATGGTCGTCCGGTTATTTCCGAAATTGACTTAGGCCTCGACGGTTTTCCGGGAAAAATATTGGCCGTTACTGGAACGAATGGAAAATCTACAACGGTGGCGATGACGGAATTTTTGGGGCACGAGCTTGGATTATCTTTAAAAGCCTGCGGTAATATCGGACTTCCACCAACAGCGCTCAATTTGCGGCTGAGTGGGCACGAAGACGCCATCGCGATTGAGATCTCAAGCTACCAATTGGAAGGTAGTCAGTCTTGGCCCTCTGATGCTGCAGCCATTACCAGTTTTTCATTTGATCATCTTGCTAGGCACAAGACCATGGACGAATACTTTCGAACCAAGTGGCTTATAACCCAGTGGTTAAAGCCAGGCGCTCCTCTCATTATTTCGCCTGATGTTGCCCAGTTTGCAGTTAAGATCGGGGCCACCTGGCCAAAGGCGCGAATCATCGTGGTCGGGACAAACGCGTCTGGTTTGCAGCTGCCGGTGGCTTTTGAGGCCATTGATATTAAAGATGGGTGCTGCGAAATCGGTGGGGTTCGCTTTGATTTCAGTGATTTCGGGATCTTGGGATTACACAATCAATGCAACGCGATTTTTGCTGGTTTGATGGTTCAGGCTTTAAGCAGCCGCCCTTTGGCAACTTTTTTTCAGATGCTAAGACAGTTCCCAGGACTGCCATTCCGCTGCCAGGGGATTTTTGCAAATCAACATCTTCGCGTCATCAATGACAGCAAGTCGACAAACCTTGAAAGCACACTATCCGCGTTAACACTAGCCACCAAGCCAGCGATCTTACTGATGGGCGGGCAAGGAAAGGGTGAATCCTATGCTGGGCTTGGGGTCGCTAAAGACAAGATTCACAGCTTGATCACGTTTGGTGCCTCAGCTCATAAAATTGCGGCAGACACCTCGCCTTTCTTATTGGCCGAAGTTTTTGAAAAAATGCAGCCCGCAGTCTTGCATGCTCTGCACAAGGCGAGAGAC
>JBIJBX010000135.1:0-6705 GCA_044344995.1 Oligoflexales bacterium
CCAATGGAGACTGTCTCATCTAAAGCACCCGATCACTCGAGCGCCTCAGGCTAAGACAAAAATTCAGCAACCTGTTTATTGGTTTCTTGTTTTTTCTGTCGATTCACTATTCAGTTTTCAAAGAGCACTCGATTTTCGCGAGGGCAAGGGTTTTATCGATTCATACGCGTGATGTCCAGCAGAATTTAACGATCAATTCGTTTTTTCCGGGGGGATCAATGCAGAACTTAAAATCCTTTCTCGGGGTCGAGAAGTCCAAGCTTATAGGTCAGTCAAAGGCTTGCCGTCAATGAGTTTCTAGGCGCCCCGGAGACATTTTTTCATGGGAAAATTATCCAATCTTTCTGGCTACTTAAATCAGCGCGGTAATGCCCATTTTTTACCCACCAAAGCCTTGCCCAGATTGCCTTCCCGCCTGCCTACCCGAATAACCCCGAAAGGCACCAGATGCTGCGAGCTAGGCGCCTGAAATGATCCATCACAAGCCCAACCTCAAAACAAAAGGAAAGCACGCAAAAATTAAGTTGTGATAGGTTATTCCTCAGCAAATAAAATTCAGACAACACAACTAGATGAAGGATTTTTTTGATGACTGACTCACCTGCAAAACGCCGCGTTCTGACGGTTGTCATGGATGGCATCGGCCTTAGTGCAAGTGATTTTGGTAACGCTGTCACGAATGCAAAAAAACCAAATCTTGATTGGCTCAAACAAAATGGTCTTTGGACAACTCTCAAGGCGCACGGCACATATGTTGGTCTTCCTTCAAATTCTGACATTGGAAATAGCGAAGTAGGACATAATGCTCTCGGCGCAGGACGCATCTTTGATCAAGGCGCAAAACTCGTTCAAAACGCTATTGCCACTGGATCTCTTTATTCCGGCGACACCTGGAAAAAAATTCTAAGCCACGTTTCCACCACTGGCGGAACGCTACATTTCATCGGTTTATTGTCTGACGGCAACGTGCATGCCCATGAAGATCATTTATACTCAATGCTACGGACAGCAAAAAAATCTGGCTGCAAAAAAATCCGCATCCACGTGCTTTTTGATGGTCGCGACGTCGGCGAAAAAAGTGCTGAAATCTACGTTTCTCGCCTTGAAAAAGTTCTGGCTGAACTGTGTTCAGATGGTTTTGACTGCCAGGTTGCCTCTGGCGGCGGAAGAATGAACATTACTATGGACCGCTACGAAGCCGACTGGGATATGGTCAAACGCGGATGGGACTGTCATGTGCACGGTAACGCACCCAATCAGTTCAGATCTCTCAATGAAGCCTTAAGTCATTTCCGCAAAGACGAGAAATTAACCGATCAATACATTCCGGCCTTTGTCATCACAAAAGAGCAAAAACCGGTTGGTCCGATCAAAACAGGTGATTCAGTCATATTCTTTAATTTCCGAGGCGACAGAGCCATCGAAATTAGTCGCGCCTTCACCGAGGAAAGTTTTTCCAAGTTCGACCGCGGAAGTATGCCAAAGGTTTTTTACGCCGGCATGATGGAGTACGACGGTGATCTTCACGTACCGCCTCAGTACCTGGTACCGCCCCCAGCCATCTCTGACACGTTAGGCGAGTTTCTCGCCAAATCCAAAGTACGGCAATTTGCCTGTAGTGAGACGCAAAAATACGGCCACGTAACTTACTTTTGGAATGGGAACCGAAGCGGCTACTTTGACAAAAAATTCGAAGAATACCTGGAAATACTGTCTGATTCCAATATCACGTTTGACCAAAAACCTGCCATGAAGGCCCTTGAGATCACAGACGAGACCATCAAACGAATGCGGGCAGATAGTTTTGACTATGCAAGAATTAATTTTGCCAACGGTGATATGGTTGGCCACACTGGCAACTACGAGGCAGCAGTGTCTGCAGTCGAGACCGTTGACACGATGCTTGGAAAATTAATTACTGCGGCTCGTGAGACCAATACAATTTTGATCGTTACCGCTGATCACGGTAACGCGGATGAAATGTTTGACGCGAAAGAAAAAGATCATCCTAACTGGAAGACTGCAGCTAAAAGGCCCACACCGAAAACGGCGCATACGGTCAATCCTGTGCCATTTGTCATTTTCGACCCTCAAAATCAATCACAGTGGAAACTTGACTCCGCGGCTAAGGAAAGCGCCTGTTTAGCCAATGTTGCCAACACGGTGCTGACACTGCTGGAAATACCCACGCGTGATCTCTATCTGCCGTCTCTTGTCTTAAAGGCTTAACAACCATGGTCGCTCACAAGAATCTTGAAGATATAAAACTGGCATTCGGGGCACTTTGCGAGACCATAGCGGCTCTGCGAGACCCCAAATCTGGCTGTCCCTGGGATCTAGAGCAGACTCACGCAAGCCTTCGAAAGTACATGATTGAAGAAGCTTACGAAGCCACTGATGTCATGGAACCTGTGAATTATAAAAAACTGCAGGAAGAACTCGGAGACGTACTTCTCCAAGTTGTCCTTAATGCTCAATTGGCAACAGACGCAAAAGAGTTCTCAATTCTAGAAGTCGTCAAAGATCTTGACTCCAAAATGCGACGACGTCACCCCCATGTCTTCGGTGAAGACGGAAATCTCAACTCAAAGACGTCCCGAGAAAAATTAGACATCAAAGCCAAATGGGATGAAGTTAAGGCGCAAGAAAAACAAAAATCACCTGAAATAACTGGCGCTAAGGGCGTTTTTGAGCCCCTCAGTGCGGGCAAGATCACTCCAGCATCACGTCTTGCGGTGGAGATCGGAAAGCTCGCCAAGAAAATTAATTTTGACTGGAAAGAGCCAATTGAGGTTTTGTCACAACTTGAAAGTGAAGTGCTTGAACTCAAAGAAGAGATCACAAAAAAGTCCCGCAAAGAACTGATTGCCGAGGAAATGGGGGATTTGATTTTCTGTGTCAGTCAACTCTGTAGACATCTTGATCTAGATCCAGAAGTTTGCGCCTTGGATGGAAATAAGAAGTTCCTAAGGCGGTTTAAAAGTCTTGAGTCACTCGCCCTAGCCAAGGGACTGGACGTCAAGACTTTAGGGACGGAGCAACTAGAAGCCCTGTGGAAAGAAGCCAAAGCACTTGAAAAGCACCGCGAGAAATAATGGGATCTCTAAAATAAATGAAAAAAACACCTCTCGAAAAAATCACTCTCTCCACTGACGGAGCATGCTTGGGGAACCCAGGACCTGGGGGCTGGGCAGCACTCTTGAGATTTGAAGGCAAAGAAAAAATGATCTCTGGCGGTGAGCCAGATACGACCAATAACCGCATGGAACTTCTGGCTGTAATCTCTGGTCTTAATGCACTAAAACGAGCTTGCGAAGTCACAATCGTGACTGACAGCCAGTACGTGATGAAGGCCTTCAAAGAAGGCTGGCTTGATAAATGGCAGGAAAACGGCTGGAAGACCGCCGACAAAAAGCCAGTCAAAAACCAGGAACTCTGGGAAGATCTTTTGGCTGCTGTGGATCGCCACCACATCCACTGGAAGTGGGTTAAAGGTCATAATGGGCATCCAGACAATGAACGTGTGGACGAAGAGGCTAGGAGGCAAGCTGAGCTATTATCCTAGCCCGAAAAATCACTTAAGTTGTCACTATTCTGGAGGAGCAGGCCAAGTAACTTTTACACCACCCATAAACCTCGGTGTCGTCACTCTTTCAGCTGACTGAGTTCCATTAGTTGTAGTAAGCGGCCAATTAAAATAAAGCATCGCACGATAATATCTCGTAGCGCCTGGTATCGGCGAGAAAGTCTTGTTCCCCCAAAAACCGCTACCCCTGTGATTAGTATTTTCAACATCCGTCCAATTAATTGAATCTGTCGACTCTTGAATCTTAACTGTGAACGCGTTGCTGCTGTACCATGATGTATCGAAGTAACTATAGCCCATATCATAGTAATTAAAGTAGAGACTCTCCCCAACCTGCAAATTGTAAACGTCATAGTTATTCCCATCGATAACTTCATAGCCACTATAATAGGAATAATCGGGGTAACCGTATGCATAGGCATACACCGTAGTATAATTAAGCCATCTTACTTCGCTCGAGGTCACAGTTGATGCGCCTCGATCTCCGGATAATATGCAGCGAAATTTCATTTCCGAACTGTAGTAGTGGACATTAGGATAGTTGCCGGTGGAAGACGGCGAAACGGAGATTGTGCTTGAGTTTCCATCTGGTACGTCAAACCATCCCTCCTGATAATAATTCCAGTCCATCCCCCAGTACTGCCATTTATAACTCAGGTTACCACCAACTGAAATTTGTGCGTTTATAGTCATCTGAATACTGTCGTTATAAGTCATGGAAAAATCATTCATTGGTTGCTGCAAGATTGAAATCACTGGGATTATGGCAGGAGTTGCAGTGATTATGTTAGTGAAACTCCCTGTACCAGAAGTACTGACTCCTGCAACTCGGAATTTATACTGCATGTCATTAGTTAATCCCGTAACTTCTATCGAAGTTGCGGGGGATTGCGGATGCTCAAACACTGTCCAGTTTGAACCGCCATCAGACGAGAACTCTATGAGATAGTCCGTAACCACGGGCGCTGGTGGATAGCTTGGCGCTGACCAACTCAAAGTCATCTTTGAATCAGAAGGAACTGCAGCTAGACCCAAAGGAGCACTCGGTTTAATACTTGAAGGCACTGAAGGAATTTTGAACGTGGAGTCTGATCGAATTTCATAAATTCGGTAACTATCCGCGACTTTGTAGTCAACAGCACCTGACACTTCTGCCAGAGGATAAGAATCAGGATAACGAATAATGATAACCCCTGATCCACCTCGACCGCCTGTTTGCGCTGCGTTTGCTACACCACCGCCGCCGCCACCAGTACCATCAACACCGCTTGTTGGGCTTTGGTCATGGGGAGATCCATTACCACCACCACCGACTCCGCCGCTTGCACCACCTGCGCAGTAAGATCCACCACCTCCACCACCAGCATAATATTTTGCTGAACCGCTGATGCTGTATTGAAGTCCTGATCCACCAGCTGTTGGTGAGCCATATACAGTGGCAGCAGGACCACCAGCACCACCGCCGCCAGCAGACGGGGAACAACCATACTCTGCAGCTAAATCTCCACCTTTGTGACCTTGCATTGGGGTGCCCTGGCCGCCTGCGACAAAACGGCTAGTCCCATGCGAGTTACCACCGGAACCACCACCAGATCCTCCCACAGCACCAAGATAGGATGTGTACCCATCTGTTGAGTAAATCCCACCACTGTTGGACGAGCTAGCGGTAGCACCTGCGCCACCACCATAGGCGATGATGTTCAAGCCGTCACCTGTGATGGAGGAATTTCCGCCGTTTATCGGTGACGCAACATCACCGCCACTGAGACCAACGCCCCCAGCACCCACGGCCACCGAGTAAGTCTTATCCATACCTAGCTCAAGACTGCTATTGGCTCTTGGAGTTTCATCACCATAATAAAGTAAACCACCTGCACCACCACCGCCTCCGACGCCACCACCGCCGCCACCAGCAACTATGAGGGCCGAAACAGAAATACTGGGACCTTCGGATATGTTGATCGTGTAAGTTACCTCAACTATCGAAGAACTTGAGTAATCTGCCTTAATAGCAATCGCCTTGATCGTCATGCTAGATCCGACGCTGATGGCACCTGAGTAGAGAGTGGAGGAGGACGAAGGAGTGTCGCCATTAACAGTGTAATAAATCAAAGCATCTGCCGTGGCGCTCGCCAGAGTCACTGATTGCACTGAGGTATAGGTTCCACTGGCTACGCTAAACGTTGGCATAGATGCCTGCCCGTTGATTGTGTACTCAGCACTGCTGACCGAAGAATCGGCCCAGTCTTCAAGCGCAGCAAATGCTTTAACAGTCTGACTGGCTGACACCGTAATGGCGCCCGAATATAAGCTCGATGAACGAGACGGCGTGGTACTGTTAGTCGTATAGTAAATTGAAGCTCCAGGAGTTGCAGAGCTAAGGGTCACTGACTGAGCAGGACCGTAGCCCCCAGTAGCAACTGAAAAAGACGGCGCCTGCACAGTTCCAGTAATCGTGTAGCCAAAAGTGCCTTCGCTTGAATTCTGATAACCTGACTTCACCGCAATCGCCTTGATCGTCTGACTTACTTGCACCAGAAAGGGTGACGAATAAACCATTGATGATGTGCTTGGGGGCGAATTGTCTGTTGTGTAGTAAATAGTAGCGCCCGATGTCCCGCTACTTAACGAAACTGACTGTGCGGACGTGTACGTACCAGCTGCAGGCGCGGCAACAGGAACCACAGCCACCGGCAATGGAATATTGATGGTGTATACGGCTTCACTAACACTGGAGTTTGAAAAAGCAGCTTTAATAGCAATCGCCTTAATCGTCATGCTAGATCCGACGCTGATGGCACCGGCATAAAGAGTCGAAGAAGCTGATGGAACATCGCCATTGGTCGTATAGTAAATCAAAGCACCTGATGTGGCGCTAGATAAAGTCACTGATTGCGCTGACGTATAAGTTCCACTGGTCAAGCTAAACGTAGGTGCAGATGCCTGGCCATTAATCGTGTACTGCGCGCTGCTAGCATGCGAATCGGCCCAACCCTCCAAGACTGCAAATGCTTTCAACGTCTGACTCGAAGACACCGTGATGGCGCCGGAATATAAGCTCGATGAACGAGACGGCGTAGTTCCGTTAGTCGTATAGTAAATAGTCGCTCCAGGAGTGG
>JBIJBX010000136.1:0-6696 GCA_044344995.1 Oligoflexales bacterium
CGATAATCCGGACGGATTATCTCGTGCTAGAAACATTCCGATTTTCTCACCGCACCAAAAACCCTACACAAAAACCTCCGCATCCGCTGGAGATCTGTTAACTCGTCGGTTATTCGTCTTCAACAAAAACAACCCTCACTCCGACGTCGGAGTAAGGGTTTCAAAGGGGGAATACCTGGTTGGTCTTTCTGATCGGCCTGCAGTTAAAGTTACTGGCGCTCGAAGACGCCTATTTGAATGCTGTGAGCATAGCCTTTTTCACAGTCCTCGTTGGGGTAAGATTCGTACGTCATACCCGCCTTAAAGACGTCTAAGATAAACCTCATATCGACCCCGAAGCTCCTGAAGACCTGAATCTTCTGCTGGCTGTTCAAGACCAGCACCACCTGACGATTTGCCATCAGACATTAGATCACCCTCTGACTTGGCAAAGCAAAGACCATCCATAGACACACCAAGGGTCTGGGCCACCACGTAAAGCTGCTCCAGCTTTCGTGGTTGCACGCCGGCCATCCAGTCACTTAAGACTTGTTTGGCCACACCTGTTTGCCGCGACAATTCCGCTGCGGTCATTCCGCGCGTCCTCAATACGGCCGCTAAATTATGCCTTAGTCTAAACTCTTGAACCGCCATAAGCCTTGTCCCCCATGGGTTTCATGACCCGATTGGAGGCCTTATCGCACACAGGTGTGACATCTGGGGACGCGTCTGGGCCTAAATTATTGTAAGTCCAAGTCGCAAAACACTAAGAATAACCACAAAATTTAGGGTAGATCCGACGCCCGAGCAAGGGTTTGATTAGGCACATGATTAACATTCGAAAATCAAGTCGGATAAGACTAGCGCACACATAACACGTTAAGGTTATTAGCTTTTGGAGCGCCAAACGAATATATATTGCGTACGCTACTACGAGCAAGGCCCACATCATATGCATAAGCTGGATCGCTTGAAACCGTGGTTCCAGACCAGAAGTTTTCAGCCATTTTTGTAGCCGATATCCAGTTGCTTGAGGCTACCGAACGTGCCCCATGCAGATAGATTGCAAGCAGCTCTTTCTGGGTTGGCAGTCTCCAATCATCTTTAGCATTGTGGCTTAGTTCGAGACACTTCCTCCAGGCCGCGTCCCAACTCAGACCGGTTCCTGGCGTCTGAATCTTACTCACCCAAAGACCAGTGATTTTATCCAGCATAGTACATCGTCCAGAATCGATCGTGCAGCTCGAAGATTCCGCAGCGATAGTCGTCGTCACGTCTTTCCACACATTATCATCTCCAGCACTAATTTCTACTCCAGTACAATCAGTCTCGGATCCCCATTCCAAAGCGATATCCGGCGGAAGACCAGAGACGTTATTATTGTAATCATCAATCGTATCCCAGATGTCTAGAGTTACGCCGCTAGTATGACTACCGTTGCCAATGAAGGCTATGTCACCATCATAGTTAAAGGCAGTTGAGCGAATACGGTTACGGCAATTGACTTTCAATTTTCCTGACACGCCGGCGACAGTCTTACCGACGCGGACATCCCAGGGGTCAATATCTGCGGGCTGTACGGCCTTGAATCTCACACCATCTACAATACAGTTTCCCTGCCCTTCAGTCGTGCAATAGGGGAACGTTTGAGCCTGTGTGGTCGTTATCACGGGCGGCGTAGAGGTTTGAGCGCCTGACACCACTGACTCCTCTTCGGCCTCTTGACACTCAGGCCCACAAGTCGACTTATTACAAGCCTGTACGAGCATCATGATGAGCAGTGTGAAAATTTTTTGTTTCACCGCACGAACCTCAAATTAGCTAAAGACTTAGATTGATGCCAGCACTCGCATTGAGGCGCATTTGATCACCCGTGCGATCTTTATTAAAAAAACCATTTCGAATATAAGTCGCCTCGCCGTAGATGTTAAACGTCGGCTTTGGCGCAAGCACCGCTCTGATGGTGGAATAACTGACGCGCTCCCAATAATAGATATATTCCCACTTTAGATTGCGAAGATTAAAATAATGCTCCGGGATGTAGCGGGTCTCATAGGCCCCCGAGGCTTCCATGGAGAAAACTCCAAGGGTGAGACCCAGACCCACAAGGAACTTACTTGTATAGCGATACGTGGTGTCATCAAGATCTGGGCGTCCTTCAACGCTGTCACTGTGATGACTCTTCGTGTATTTGATCGCTTTGCCATCACCTGATACATAGACCTTGAGACCACGATGACGAAATTTTGCCGTTGGCGTGATGCCTGTGATGACGGTTTTATCCACTGCCTTTGCCATGTCGGTTTCAAGCATACCGCCTTGAGCTAGTGACGTTGGATCCACCAAGGACTCTTTTAAGGGAAATACGACTTGCGAGTACGCTTTGAGATCAAAAAGATCCGACTCATGCAGGTTAAGTCTTAATGTGGTGTCTGGTTTTGCATAGTAAACTTTTGATTCCATCTGGGTTGCCCGCGTACCGACACCAAGACTTAGTATCTGGCCAGAAAAGAACGACATACCACCTCTAATATCAGAACGTGTTGCGACTAGGCGCTTGGTCCGATTGCCGTGCTCGTCAAAGAAATCTGCCCACCATCTCTCCAGATTGATTTTGGAAAAACCTTCTGTGCCGGGAGGTGGTTTTTTATCCATTTCAAATGATGTAAATGAATTCATAAACAGCGGCCCAGGGTACGCGGCTGCTTTACCGACGGGCCCCGCGGCAAAAGCCGCTGCCGTAGGCGTCACAAGAAGCAACAACATGATAGGCGCAATTAGTCTCATAGCTTAGTCGTTATCGGCACTTAGGCAGAGCACTTTAGCCGCCTAGAGCCGACACCGCACCTGGCCGGTCGCTCAAAGACTCAGGGCGCTGAAAACACCTTAAAACCCTGGGAAACCGTATATCAGCTGTCCGTCCTTTCGGACTTTTTTTGTCGGGTACGGACTTGGCTTATCAAAACACCAAATAGGTCAGATTATTCTGGCCCACTGCGGCGCATTTATGCGCTGCACTTTAAGAGGATGACCCAGTATGCGTTTCACCCTTCTCGTTTGTCTTACGATGACAATGATTTCCTGCGGCAAAGACGATCAGTATAAGCTCAGAACCATGATCCGCGTCATCGGTGCCGATGGTATTGTCTTTGACGGAGCCCTGGGGACGACGGGAAGCACCTCTTCCGTTACTGGCGTCACGCCGAAAGAATTCAAACTCCCAGCGACAGGCCCAATCTCGGCTGTGATCCAAAAATCTACTAAAGATGACTTACGGGAAATCATCGTTGAGTGCTGGTACAACAGCTCTAGTGTCACCGAAACCGCAAAAACTAGTGTCGAATATGGCGTGGCATCTGTCAGCTGTTCCTAGCAAATCCCTCAACGTCAGAGTCTGAACACTCAAGAGCGAAAGTTTTTGATCCACCAGACTATTAATATGACGTGAACAATCTGGGCTACCGGCCAGACTGCTAAAATCACCCAAAAGACAGGATCACTTAACGCGTCAAACATATTGCCCCCCCAGTTATGAGGGCTTATCGCCCGGGCCTGTGACATCCAAGGACAGAATCCCCCCGAAAGCCCACTTTAGCTAACGATCTAGAATCAAAAGGATATGAATGACCGTCTTTGGCCTAGATTTCACTTGTTACTTCATTTGATTTATAATTTTGGAGCGACAATTCAGGCTGTCAAAAGACTGACAGGGCTTATAGGTGCATGAAACATTTTCCAGAACAAGGACGTGATATATGAAGATCAAGATTTTTATCACAACCGTCTCTTTGGCCATAGCTGCTATCACCGCCATTACAGGCTGCTCACAAGACGAAAAAGATGACAAACAAAAAGGCCTTGCGTCTTTTAAAGTCCAACTTAAAAACTCTGCCTCCTCGCTCACAGTCGCGGCAACTAGCCTCAAAGCAAAGCTTGGTGGCGTCGATCTCGTCGCCGATTGCGCGGGAGACCAGCCTCCAGGAAATTGCCTCGAGATAGGACGAAGTCCTGATCCTGACATCTGGATTAATGCAGGCTGTAATAATGATATCGCTCAATGCACCACTTCAAACACAGAGTTTTTTGAGCTCATTGACCCAGCGGCCGCCAACACAGTATTGAATTCTCAAGGGCGCTCCATTGAAGCCGGCGTCTTCACTAAGGTACGAATTGACATGCTCAATAACGATGAAGGTAACGCCCTGCAGTGCGATGGGGCTGCCTCCTCTATCAAGCCTGTTATGCCTATTACTATTACGTTACCATCTGCCATCACAGTCGCTGAAGGAGAGAGTGTCACTGTCACAATTAATTACGACCCATCGTCTGTTGATTGCGCCGATGGCACGACGATTTCCTCGGCACTAGGGGCGATGACTGCCACGGTGACAAAGAATTAGTTTCATCTATAGTTGATTCGGGAGATTTAGCATGTCATCTGGCATGGCGTTTGATCGCAACACACTCATCGACGATCGCACCTTGTCGGTACTTGCATGGCTTCCGACCAAGAGCTTTCAAAAGCTTACCTCACCAGACTTTTGGCCAAGACTCACCGATGCTGACATGATGAGAATTGCCGTGCTGCTAGCCCAAAAAAGCTACGAAGAAGGCGGCTGCCCTATTGGCGCTGTGGTGATGGATAATTCGTCTAAAAAGATCCTTGGCAAGGGCCACAACACACTCATTCAGGAAAACCATCCCTATAACCACGGCGAAACATCGGCCATGCGAGACGCAGGCTCCATTGATTTTAGCCGCACCACTGTCTTTACGACACTGACTCCCTGTAAGGTCTGCGCAACTCTTCTAGTAGAACGTGGCGTAGCACGAGTGGTCATTGGTAATACTCCGCACCAAGACCACAACGAGGGGTATCTCCGTGACAGCGGAGTGGCAGTGGTAAATCTCAATGATCCAGTGGGTGTCGCCCTCTATTCACGCTACTGCAAAGAAAAACCTGATCAGAATCTGATCGACTGGAAAGGTGTGGCGGCTCTTCGAAGGCAAACTAAGTAATACAAAACTTAGCAAGTCTTACCGCAAATCTATCCACTCCGACGTCGGCAGTTCGGGTTTAATGGCGGACATGTCTCGCATCACGAGCAATTTGAGGATCGACCTATCTAGTCTAAAAACTGACCTTTTCCCAACGCGATTCGGCGTTCAGCTGACTTTCAAGCTTAGTTTTTCTTTGTTTATCTGGTCTTGTAGGGCTAGCTTCACCAGCCATTCCGCAGGCAGGTCGAGTTTTTTTGCAAATTCTTTTGCCAATTTAATACTGACCGCAAAGCGGTCGTGCTCAATGTCGCACAAGCGCTGCTTTGATATGCCCAGAAACTTGGCAAACTCTACCTGAGACAGTTCATCCCCTAGTCGGTGTAGGCGAAGAAATTCGCCAAGAGAGTTGGCTTTTCTTTTAGTACTCATGTTTATTGACCTCTAAAATCTCGATGACTTCATAGGGGTTGGGATCTAGCTCACGGTAGATTATCCGGTAGCCCTTCGACAACCTGACGGAACGCTGCCCCCGACGACGGCCGTGCAATGGCTCATCGTGAAATCCCTTATATTTGCGGGCCTCTCGAAGTCCAACCGTCTTGAGCAAATCAACCCAGTAGTCATATTTCCGCGCTATGTGAGCCGGGCAGTGATCTAATTGCTTTCTGGCGACGTTGGACAGAATAATTTTCACGTAAGAGCCGCCATTTCATTAGTACGTATATAATACGTACTTGTCAAGGAGATGAAGCCCAATGGACACCCCCCAAGGTAAATGATCCTTAGAGTGTCCGCGTGCGATTTAATGCACCCCACCCATCACGGGAACTGGGTGGGACGCACCGGGTTATGGTTATTTACCGTTTGCTTGGTGCAAACAATACATCTGCTCAGCCTACCCGCTCAAAGACGTCACGTGGGAAGAAGGCAATGGCACCATCACGGTGGGGCCTAAAGGGGAGACGTAGTGGCTGCGAAAAACTCCGACGTCGGAGTAACAGTTTCATGCCGGAGATGTGTCACGGTCTATCTTTACGCTGTCCGTTTTTTCTTTGATAGTTTTGGCTCTACCGAGAGCCTTAGTCCCATCGTGTTTAGTAACTTCGATAAGGTTTCTATCTTTGGGTTACCTGATTTTGAGAGCGTTTTATACAAGCTCTCACGACCAAGGTCGGAATTTTTTGAAATAGTTGCAAAGCCGTGCGCTGCGGCCACGTGCCGTAAGGCTAGCAAAAATACCTCAACCGTATGTTCGTCGTAATCTTCTAAGTGGGCGTTTAGATATTCGGCCGCGTAGCTGGGGTCTTTGAGGCGCTCGTGTAGACCTTCTTCGTAGGGTGTAGGCTTTTTCTTTGGCATGTCACGTCTCCATGTATTCAGCCCAGTATCTCTGGGCACGTTTTATATCGGTCGACTGCGACTTCTTGGTGCCACCGATCAATAAGACCACGACTTTTCTATCATCTTCTCCGAAGTACACACGGTAGCCTGGTCCATAGTCTATTTTAAGCTCTTTCACACCCGTGCCAACGGACTTCTCATCTCCGAAGTTTCCCACTTGTATTCTGGTCAATCTGGCATCGATGATCGCGGCAGCTTTACGATCTTTGACACCTTCGAACCACCGCCGAAATGGCACTCGACCCCGTGGGTCAACGTACTCGACGATCTCCCGAGCCGCGGCCCGCATAATGAAAATATTTTCACGATCCGTCA
>JBIJBX010000137.1:0-6589 GCA_044344995.1 Oligoflexales bacterium
GTCAAAGATTGGCTGCATCCATGGATTTAGCTTTTCGTCGAGATCACCTGGTAGAAAGCCGATGTCTTTACCGAGCGGAAAGATTGGACGGGCGACTAGGAGCTTGTGATATTCATCGTCGTCTGTGGTTTTTGACAAGCCGGCGGCAATCGCCATCAAGGTTTTACCAGTTCCCGCACCGCCACTCAGAGTGACTAACTTGATGTTGTCATCGAGTAGGGCCTCCAATGCAAATGTCTGCTCAATATTACGTGGATATATACCCCACACACCTTCACTGTGTGGATCCAACATTCTTAATATGCGGTCTTGTCCGTCGAACATTCCGTAAACAAACTGATTTGAGTCCGCTTCATCTTCGAGAATGACAAATTGGTTTGGGAATAAACCTTTATCATCTAGTCGAATCTCACGGCGGGAGTAAAAATCATTGATCACATCGGCTGAGACCTTCATGGTCGCGATGCCTTTGTACAGATGGCTAATATCGACTTTATCGGCTTCAAAATCCTCTGCCGAAATATTGAGAGCGTCAGCTTTGATACGTAAATTCGAGTCTTTTGTGATGATGACGACTTTGCGAGACGTCCCGTGCTGTTTTTGCAAGGTCAGAGCGACAGCCAAAATTTGATTGTCGGTATTTTTCGCCAGACTACCGACAAGATCGTAATCGGCGCCCAAGTTTACGAACAGACGGCCGCTGTCATCGCGTCCCTCAAAGAGAGGGATTCCAGCTGACAGGGTGCCCCGTTCACGGAGTCTGTCGAGGATCCTGCTAACTTCCCGAGCGTTTCGTCCAGTTTCGCTCAGGTCTTTTTTAAATGTATCGACTTCTTCGATAACTGAGATGGGAATGACCACATCGTTATCATCAAATTTAAAGATGCTGGCAGGGTTATTGAGCAGGATATTGGTGTCGATGATGAATGTCTTTTTCATTCAGTTGTTGGATCCTTTGTAAAACGATTAAAAGCAACAAGCTTGCTTGATATTTCGATAGTTTAGCACGCGCGCCCTTAGCCGCGCAAACTTTTGGGGAAAGGTCTAATGCTGCCACTGATCCTGAGAAAGGGTGCCCTGACGTATTCCTGCGGGTACAATATCCTTAGGTATAATCCAGCTTAATGACAGTCATTTGCCGGAGTTATTAGTGCGTAGATCTTCGAGTGGAAGGTTCAGCCAATTATGACGACGAATAATCAGACCTTGCGAGATGTTTCGACCGACATGAAACGTCTTTTCAAAGAGCGTCAAAGTATCCTTTCGTTTGATCAATTTTTAGACATCGTCCGCGCCAATCCAAGAAAGTTGATGCGAAACTCGGCTGAGTATCTGCGCGATTGTTTTCTACACTTTGGTGAAACCCCAATACCTGGCGATGAAAAAAACAAAGTTGCGCCCACGAGGCGATTTAAGTTGTTTGATCTGGGGACGGAAAAAGGCGTACCGATTATCGGTTGTGAGCGCGTTCAGGAGGACATTTTCCGGGTTCTCCAGGCTTTCGTGCGTCAGGGCGCTCCCAACAAAGTTATATTTCTTCATGGTCCCAATGGATCGGCGAAATCCTCTACCATCGAAGCCATCTCTCATGGCATGCAAAAATATAGCGAAACAGAGGATGGGGCGGTTTACCGCTTTAATTGGATATTTCCAGTGGACAAAAGCGCAACACCGAGAGCCGTGTCTGGCGAGTCTGGTCCTATCGGTTTTGCGGCTCGCTACGACGAAAGCCGAGGAGGCGAGGACAGCTACGCATTGTTAGAGGACAGTCAGATTTCCAGCAAGCTCCTTAGTGAGTTCAAGGAAAATCCGCTATTTCTAATTCCCATGCCATTTCGTGAGAAAATCCTTCGTGGTTTTATTGCAAGTTCAGAGAGTAAGAAGCCCGAGGATGTGGAATTACCGGCGCACATGCTTTTGTCGGGTTTGAGTAAGAAAAATCAGCTTATTTTTGAAAATCTGCTGGCAGCTTATGACGGCGAGGTGGAAAAAGTCCTACGCCATATTCAAGTTGAACGCTTCTTTTACTCGCGTCAGTACCGGATTGGTATATCGACAGTTGAGCCGCAGATGTCGATGGACGCGCAGGAAAAACAATTGACCATGGATCGCAATATCGCCAATTTACCTGCGGTTTTGCATAATATTAGATTCACTGAAACGGTGGGAGAAGTTGTTGAGGCAAATCGCGGTTTCCTTGAATTTAGTGATCTCCTTAAGCGCCCGCTTGAGACTTTTAAGTATCTACTGACAACGGTTGAGCGTGCCACTCTTAGCCTGCCATCAGCAACGCAGAATCTCGACATGGTGTTCTTCGCTACGGCGAATGAAAAGCACTTGGACGCCTTTAAAACGTTGCCTGACTTCAGCTCTTTCCGGGGCCGATTTGAGTTGATCACTGTGCCGTATCTCCTGAGGATTTCAGAAGAGACGCAGATTTATAAACGCGACGCGCTCGCCATATCGAAGTCCAAAAAAATGGCTCCTCATACTTTGGATGTTCTCTGTGCGTGGGCAGTATTGACGCGCTTAAAGCATCCAGACTCTGACGCCTATGCCAGTGAACACCGTGGTATCATCAATCGCTTGGATCCATTCGCGAAAGCTATGCTCTATGATGGCCTCCCCATCGGCGACACTTTTACCGCAGCGGATCAAATCTCAGTCAGACAGCTTCGTAGACAAATTATGAATGAGTCGGTAGGGAATGTGATTTACGAGGGACGGTTTGGTGCTTCCCCGAGAGAGGTGCGAGCCTTGCTTTACAGGGTGGCGGAGGAGTCGTCGTCTGAAACGATTACGCCAATGTCAATTTTCTCCGAGCTGGAACGATTGCTAAAAGATCGAACTGTTTATGACTTTTTGCAGTTTGAACCGAGAAATAAATATCACGATGTCGCGTTTTTTATACGCAATATCCGTGACTGGTTTGCGGAAATTTTCGAGGAAGAGGTGCTTGGCGCCATGCTGCTTGTCGAGGAGGGGCAGTATGATCAGCTCATGGCCCGATACGTTGAACACGCGGTCGCCTTTGTTAAGAAAGAAAAGATTTTCAATCGCAAGACCGAAGGTTACGAGGTGCCCTCCGAGATGCTCATGAACGATGTTGAATCAATCCTTGGGGTCAGTGGTGGAGATCCAACCCGCTTTCGGGAGAGCCTGCTCGCCCGAATCGCAAGCTATAAACTGGATAATCCGAAGGCCAAAATCGAATTTAGTATTATTTTTTTCGACCATCTTCAGCGCATCAAAGAGCATTATTACCAGCAGAAATCAAAACTCATTGAGGCGAACTTGAAGTCGGTCTTAGCGCTGGGCACCGAACGGGAGCGCCAACTTAATGATAAACAGATTGCCGAGGCAAAAGCGACGATTAGTGAGTTGGCAAGTCGATTTGGTTACGACGAGATGTCTGCGCGCGAGTGCATTAAGTTTTTAATGATGTCTAAGGACGCGCCAAGTAAAGAATGACGTGAACCCTAGTGGTTTCTGACCAATTTTTGTAGTTCACTTCTAACAAGATCGACGGTGGACTTGCCGGTCTTTTCGTTCTTCTTATTTTCAACGTATAACCTGGTGATGTGAACTTGTGAGTTCTGTGCGATCAAACTCATTTGATCCTCGATCGGTATGACGCGCGGGAATTGAAAGTCGTCCTTCTTGATCAGACGTAATCGGTTGTGGCTAGGTTCGTCGCCGGCGCGTGGGCGAAACCTGGTTAGGGAATTGGTGCTTGAAACCTTTTCGAATTTGATGCCCAGTCCAGCGATGACGGTGGCAGCTTCATCGATACTTTCGATGCCGCTTGACGGGCCTGTATTGGAAGCCACCTCAAACGCTCTTTTCCATAGACGCCGGTCATACATGAGATCTTTCAGCAACTCCGAAAATTCGTCCAGTTCCTGTTTGTCTTTAATCATTTTTTTGGCCGTATCGCTCAATACGGTCGGCATATTGTATTCGTCGATGCCGGCGTATTCGTCAATGTTGATGGGCAAAGTCCAATTAGGCAGCATGGTTGTTATTTTTTTGATCATGGCTTCTGCCGCAACAGATGTTTTGTGGAAGTACAGCTGAAGATACATTGAATGCCGCGCCCTAAGATAATCCTCAAATGCGGCAAGACCAGAGAACTGTATGGCCAAATGTAGGGACTTGTCTGAATCGTCCCAATAGATGGCGAGAGAATTTAAAATCCGGCTTTCGTCGAAAATCCCGTAAACCACGCCACACTCTCGACTGTCGCGCAATAAATAGTCCATTCGATCGACGTCAAACTCACCGGAGACGAGTTCGTGACATAGTTGGTGCATCCCGTAGCGAAGCAATGGGCTGTTGGGTGAAGGGGGTATTTGGGGGGCGATAATGGAAGCAACGTCCTGAGCCGTGACTTTTGGTGACTTGAGCTTAGGGTTGTCACGATAAATATCCGACAGGACTCGGTCGATCGCAAGCAGGGTATAAAGTTCGTGCCTCACTCGAATGGCTGCCGGGTCTTGCCCCTTTGCCCTCATGGCATCACATCGTTCAGAAATAAATTGGGCGATGTATTTTGGGAGGTTTTTTCTGGCTTCAAACATTTGCTGCCATGTGGGCATAAAGCCTTCGCCACTATGGGAGAAAGGAGAATGCCCTAGGTCGTGCATGAGTGCTGCTAAGCGTAAAGCTTGGAGAGGGTAATCATCGCCAAAAATTTCATCAATCATGCCGAATGTGGGACTGAGAACCCCGTGGGCAGCTTGGGGTTTGCCTGACCGTTTCTCTAGTTCCGCGAAGTCGCCGTATTTGGCCGTAGAATTGCGCAGGGCCTTTTGGTTCTCGTAAAGTTTATTCCAAGCGACACCGGCAAGGTGCATGACTCCAAGGCTATGCTCGAAGCGGCTATGGCTGGCCCCAGGAAATACATACTGAAGAAAGGCGAGTTGTTTGATTCTTCTCATTCTTTGGACGAAGGGGTGAGCTATAACGAGGTCTTCAAAATGGGAAACGTTGATAGTCCCATGAATATTTTCGCGAATGCGGCGGGTGATTTCCATGAGCTCTCCGTTAGCTAAAGGCCATTCTCTGCCGTTTTACAGATACCAGGAACCAATAGCTTCTTCTGCTGAAGCAAAGCCTCGAAGTTTTAGCTCAGCAGCTAATTCCTCACAGATTTGCAGAGCGGCCCCAGGTCCCCGGTATACCAAGGCCGTGTAAATTTGTACAGCTCGGGCTCCCCTGGCAAGTTTGTGGAAGGCATCCACACCCGACAAAACCCCGCCAGAGGCGATGACTGGCAAAGTGCCTTTTGTGACTTCCCATGTCCAATCAAGGCAGGAATTTGATGGCGAGAGCAGTGGATGTCCGCTCTGACCGCCTTGATGCGGCCATTCCACGCGGTGCGTGTTTGATATGACTGCGCCCTGAAATCCCTCAGCTTTAATGGCATGAATGAGTGATTGAAAACTACTTCGATCCATATCCGGGTCAAGTTTAATCCAGCATTTCGACTTCAATTCGCCCGCGGCACCGGCAAGATCTCTTAAAAAAACTGGGGTTGCTAAGTCTCGCAAGCCCGGCGTGTTGGGTGATGAGAGATTAATTGTTAACCAGCGGCTTTTTGGGTGAAACGTCTTGATGCCTGCAACGTAGTCATCAATCGCACTTGAGCTTGGTGTGTTTTTGTTTTTTCCCACGTTGATGCCGATTGGGACATGGGATGTTGACCAGGGCAGTTGTTCCAACCGACGAAGGACTTTCTGTGCGCCTTCACTATTGAATCCCATGCGATTAATGATGGCTCGGACCTCTGGCTGTCGAAATAGCCGCGGCTTCGGGTTGCCTGGTTGCGGCTGGGGCGTGACAGTCCCCAGCTCCAAAAATGAGAGCCCCATGCGTTCGAATGCCAAGGGACAGCGCGCGTTTTTATCAAATCCAGCCGCGAGTCCGATCGGGTGTTTAAGTCGTCCCACCCCAGGCAAATCAATACTGAGCGGGACCGGAAAAGGTTTTTGAGTCGGCGGTGGTAAGAGGTTAAGAGCACCGCGTTCAAGGCTGAAAATCGCCAAGTCATGGGCAAACTCGGGGGGTAAGATCCGTAAACAAGCTGTTAGCCAGTTGCCAAGAGTATCAAAGCTGGGACTCATGTTACCTTTTTACTCCCGTTCAAGAGATCATAGGCTGAACCTGAAACATTCTAGCTGTGCTCACATCCGGGTGGAAGTGCTTTCGACGATTCACTCAATCTAAAGCCCCCTATGAGCGCTTGGGGTTAGTCCGCATTTTTCAAAGTTACCAACTTATGTCAAAAGTGACCGTTTCTGAGAATTTTGGTGTATAATTTAGAACGTTCAGACAAGGTTGGAGGTTCAGTGTACATCACTGGGATTAGATTCCGTAAACACGGTTCAAAGTCTGTTCGCGGATGGCGACTGGCGGCTGGGGTAGGAAAATTGCGGCCGGTCGTGGCCTTCCAAGGGGAGGCGTCTGAGCTGACGACTATCGCGAGGGCGTTGGCTTTTGCTTTGGCTGGTAGACGTCACGCGGAGTTGGCAGAGGTTTGGCTTGATGCCGCAGATGATGCCGGTGATGTTTGGACCATTGAACGCGG
>JBIJBX010000160.1:0-5906 GCA_044344995.1 Oligoflexales bacterium
AACCTTGCGTAGTCGTTTACAGTTTAATCTGCGTGGTTCCAATGCCTTGAATTTCAGTGCTGGACCTGATTTTCACGTGCCCGTATGGCAATCTATGACGGATCAATCGGATGCAGCTGTCAAGACGTGGTTGGCAAGTCACTTGGAGCTAAAGTCATCCGCATCGATCGGGTTTAGTCTGATGAGTAACTATCGCTTTTAAACCGCTAGATTCTAGATCCTACCAATTTAAAAATTCTGCGTTGCGTCATTTCACCGGACGAACTAATCTTGGAATTCCTGGTATGGATTAGATGGTCAGGTTCAAGGTTATGTATAGTGAAATTGCAAAAAATGCGCCTGTGGTGCAAAAATATGGTGGCACATCTGTCGGATGTACCGACCGAATCCGGGATGTGGCCAAGCGCATAGCGGGCCAGTATCGAGACGGTTGGCAGAAACTGGCGGTGGTTGTGAGTGCCATGTCCGGAGAGACCAATCGGCTTGTGGCTCTCATTAATGCGGTCAATCCAAAATCCCCCCCAAAGGCCTACGACATGGCTGTTGCGTCTGGCGAACAAGTGTCGGTTGCATTGATGGCAGCAGCGTTAGCAGCTGAAGGAATTGAAGCTGAACCGTTTTTATCGCACCAGCTTGGCATCATGACGGACGACTTCCACAGCAAAGCCCGTATCCGATCGATCGACACAGAAAAAATTAACGCCTGTTGGGCGCGCGGAGCCATTCCCGTGGTGGCTGGATTTCAGGGCGTAACGGAATCCCTGGAGATCACCACATTAGGTCGAGGCGGCAGTGACACGAGTGCAGTAGCTCTTGCGATTGCCGTTGATGCAGCGTTTTGTGAGATTAATACGGATGTCGATGGCGTATACACTTGCGACCCAAGAGTTGTGCCAGCTTCGCGCCTGATTGAACAAATGGATTTTGAGGTTGCGCTTGAGATGGCCAGCTTAGGGAGCAAAGTTCTGCATCCGCGATGTGTGGAGTTGGGCGCGAAGTTTCAAATGCCGATCGTTGTCAGAAATACTTTTACACCGAATGATCATCGGAGAACACGTGTTATGAATCTTAGTGATAAATCAAATCTCGAGGCCGCGGTCGTGTCAGGCGTTACTCTTGACCGTGATGTGGCGAAAATAACTCTCCTCGGGTTACCGTTTGACACTCGTTTGGTTAGCAAAATATTTTCAGCCATCGCTGAGGCTGGTGTGAATGTCGACATTATTGTCCATAACCTGCCTGAGCCCGGTGGCAAGTCTATGCACCTTGGATTTACGACTACCAAAGCTGAGGTCGATGCCAGTTTAGCTGCGGTAAAAAATGTTTGGAACAAAGGTGCGGGTGATTACACGGTGGAGACGGATTGCGCCAAGGTCAGTGTGGTTGGGGTAGGTATGCATAGTCACCCAGGCGTCGCAGCTACCACGTTTCACACGCTAAGCACCGCAGGCATCGACATACGGATGATTTCCACATCTGAGATCAAGATTTCATGTGTAGTTGATTCAACAAAAGCAGATGATGCGTGTAAGGTTTTGCACAAAGCTTTTATTGCTTAGAAGTCACTCTTGATTCAACGCCATTAGATAGTCCAAGCCCTCTTGTCGACTCGTCCACTCGCCATTATAAAATGCAACTTTCAATTTTTGCATGACATCGCCAATATTGGCTCCCTTAAGGTGGGGCAGGGTTTGGAGCACGTCATGTCCGCTGACCGGTAGGTCGCGGTGGCGGCGTTCCCCATACGTCAGATCCACTGACACCATCCAACTCAGGGATTCAAGCTGGGTTACAGTTTGACAGTGGCGTCCAAAAAACATCCATATCGGCGAGAAAAAATTGATGAGTTTGAACTCCTCACCATGGTGCTCAACATCTGAGGCAAACGACAATGCTGCGGCAGTTTGACGTGGTAAAGACGATAAGGACTGCCAGCCCGTGATGATATCAATCAGAATCTTCGATTGCTTATCGCTAAAGCGTAGTCGCTTGCATAGGGTTTGAAGATCGTGTTTGGTCCAAAGGTGTTGCTGAGTGACGCCTAAAAGTACCGCAAAATTGACCCAGGGTCGTAGGTTTTCGGGCAAGGCGGTTGCGTCCAAGAAAATGATGCTTTGCGCTTTAGAGAACGACACGGCCTCTGGCAAAACCAGCGCCATGACGCCAGTGTCAATCATGCTGCTGATGGCAGCATGAGTACCACTCGCAGAGATGATCCCCCACAGTTCTGAGGTTATACGTTCCTGGGAGATGTTTTTAAGGCCACTGGCCTCAGATTTGATGGCACTTATGGCTAGCGGATCCGGAGTGAATTCGAGCCTCGACCAGAAACGGAAAAAACGAAGAATGCGCAGATAGTCTTCTTTGATGCGAGCAACTGGTGCTCCAACAAAACGCAAGCGCCGTTGTTTGATGTCGTCGAGACCGCCGCAAAAATCATGAATCTGACCATGTTCGTCCTCGTAAAGAGCGTTGATGGTGAAGTCTCGCCTTTGCGCATCTGATTCAAAGGTAGCATTATTAAAGTCGACCGTGGCGTGCCGACCGTCGGTTTTAACGTCTTGTCTTAGGGTGGTGATTTCGACAGGGCCAGTTTTAGAGATCACCGTCACCGTACCATGATCAATACCGCTCGGTATAATGCGGTAACCGAGGTTAGAAAAAACCGCCATGGTTTGTTCCGGCGTGGCAGTCGTTGCGATGTCATAGTCCTTAGGGGGAGCCTGCAGGAGCCGGTCGCGGACGCAGCCCCCAGCAAACATTGAAGGGTAGCCCGCAGCTAGGAGACGCTTCAGGGTGATTTTCGCATCATCAAACGATGTGTGCTGTCCAGTGGCCACGAGTTAAACTTCCGGTTTTAAGAGCTGATCAGGCTCCCGTATTAACAGACTGGTAGCGCCGAGCGCCCAGTTCGTAAAATTTTACCGTACCCCACATAAAAACGGTAGCTACAATCAGATGCGTTGTCGCATCTCGAAGGGACTGCTTACCAAAGAACACCTCCGCGGGAATCGCCGCGACGCTGACAAGAGGCAAAACAAAGGAGAAAACCCATTGCATTACGCGTGGGAAGACGCCGGTGGGGTACTTTGCAAGGGACTGTAGCGACCAGTACGCATCCTCGCCTTCAGAGAGCTTCTCGGCGAAGAATGCTGGAGCTACCACGAGCAAAGCAAGGCCATAGCGTACGCCAAGGCCCACGATGAAAAACACAAAAAATCCCAATAAGTTGACGATTCCAAAGACCACACCTTCTGCGGCAATTCGCGAGGCAAAGATCAGAAAGATCACAATATTAATTAGGAGATTTGGAAGGTTGCTAATTATGAATTCATTAGCCGCATGCATAGCCAGGAGCGGATGCAGTGGTTTTAACAAAACGTAATCCATGCGACCCGACCAGACGAAATAGCCTGTGTGAAAAAGGCCGCTAATACAAAGGGTGGTAAAGATTTGGTGACCAACGCCAAATATACTGGTCACAAACATTACCTGGTTAAATGACCAACCACTCAGGTTGCCTCCCGCGAGGTTGACGCCAAGGGCTATGCCGCCCATGTTGGCGGCCAAAAATAATGATTCAAACAAGAAAAAAAAGAGAAGATTGCTTCGGTAGATCAACATGCTGGAAGCGCTGATTGAAGCGATTTGTTTTGCAAGTCGTGCGTAATAGCTCATCATATGCCAATCGCCTCAAACTTCCTGATGCCTCTGCGCCACATCAAAAACATAATGATCAGCAGCGCGGTAAGCACCATGGTGCCTCGCCAGCACTCTGCATAAAAATCCTGCGGAGGAATTCTCCCCATCAAGGTGAGTACAGGAAAACCAACCATGTAGTACATGGGAGTCCATTTCACCAAAGTCAAAGCCCAGACAGGTAGTAGATCAATGGGGTAAACTGCGCCGCTTGCAGCGTAGTAGAGAGCGATGAAAAACGTATCGGGACCCCAAATTTGTGCCATATCAAAAGCCAGCATCCCAACAACTAGACGGACAAACCAGCCACAAAATAAGGCTAAAATCACCGCCAGACCAAAGTTTGAAAACGCGGGTGATGTGATAGAAGTCGAAAACTGTTGCCAAATGGATGGGGTAAAGTAAAGGCCCACTAAAAGAAGTGGCAACAGCAAAATAATATAAACAACCGTGCAAGCGACGCTACGAAGAGTGGCCTGCAATAAAAAAGGAAACGGGCGAATAATCGAATACGATAGTTTACCAAGCCTGATGTCGCTGCCAAGATCGCGTGAGGCTGTATGATGCTGAATGCTATGATGAAACATTGAAAGGGCAAAATAGTACACAAGGTTTGATGGTGAGTAAATTTGTTGGGCTGGATTAGACTGCGCAGCTTTATACCAAAAAGTGATAAAACCTGCGTAAGCGAAGCCTTCTGAGACAATGAAAATGACTAAAGCACTACGGTACAAGAGTACCGCCTGCAGGCATTGGCTGAAATACACGAGCGAAGCACGCAGAAGTATACGTGCATCGGTCGCGAAGTTTTCCAGTTTGCCGGGGGCTGCGCTTTCCAACATGCAGTCTTACGTCCTTGATTCCGAAGTCCGACGATAAATTTCGGAGAAAATATCTTCCAGGCTTCGCTCGCCAATGGTGAAATCCTTGACGTGATCGGCTGGGATGATTTCAAATATCTTTTTTGCGGTGTTGGGGGCGAGGCGCGCTGTCACTGAAAAGGATAATTCGCAGGGGTCTTCTGTTTCTGGGGTGATAATACTGACGTCTGGCGTTTCTTGGAGCCAACTGACTAATTTGGCTCTGGCTTTTGTATCAGCAAGGACCATAGTGAATTGCCTTTCACCTTGGATTCTCTCGTCGAGGGCGTTCAGCGGCCCGTCGAAAACGGTCGTGCCGTGATTGACTAAAATCACGCGACGACAAAGTTCCTCAATGTCTTTTGTATAGTGTGACGTTAGGATGATCGTGATGCCAAATTTCTGGTTGGCCTCGGCAAGGAATTTTCTGATCTGACGGGCCGCATTGAAGTCGAGACCGATTGTGGGCTCATCCAAGAATAATAGTTCTGGCTCATGTAAAATCGCGAGAATGAGCTCCATTTTCATTCGTTCGCCGAGTGATAGCTTTCTTACCGGAATATTCAGTTTTGCCTCGATCTCAAAGAGGCTTAGGCAGGTCTTGAGGCGGTCATTAAATCGTGCCTCTGGGATATCGTAGATTGCTTGACTTAATCGAAAGGAGTCAATTGCAGGCAGGTCGGGATGCAGTTGGTTTCGTTGTCCCATGACCATGCCGATGCGCCTTAAGTATGGTTTTGGTCTTTTTGAAGTATCAAATTGGTCAAAGGCGAGGCAGCTTCCTGATGTCGGAGGAATGAGTCCCGTCATCATTTTAAGAATGGTTGTTTTTCCAGCACCATTGGGCCCAAGAAGACCTACAAATTCACCCTTCTTGATGGTGAATGACGTTGGTTTGACGGCTTTGACGGGCACGGTGTCGCGCCTGAAAAAGCTTCTTAAAGCTCCGGCAAACCCGGCCTGCTTCTTGAACGTCGTGTAGGTCTTTTCGAGTGCTTTAACTTGAATGGCAATGTCGGTCATCGCATTTCCTAGCAGCTTGTCTGGCGATCAAGGTGGATTAATTAGTTGAATGATGCGCCAAAGATGGTAGCGTTGCAAGGGCTCAAAATTTAAGGGGAAGATTTCTTGCTGCAGGCGTTCATCAACGAGTTTATTTTGTTATTTGTAGCCATTGATCCGATCGGCACGGTGCCACTTTTGGCGGCACTTACCCGTACCATGGACGAGCCTGCACGTCGACGTTTGGTGACACGCGGCGTGACAATTGCCACATGCGTTTTGTTTTCATTTGCCATTTTTGGTCAGATTCTTTTAACAGCTCTCGGCGTATCGTTTGCTTCATTT
>JBIJBX010000039.1:0-15439 GCA_044344995.1 Oligoflexales bacterium
CGTGCAGATGGTTTTTCAGGCACATGCTGCCGAAGACAAGCATACGGCAGGTGAGTTTAGTGGCCGTGATCTCGCGATTTTCCCAATTGCGCTGCCGTATATTGCAGGTCCTGGCGCAATATTAGCCGTGATGGTTGTAATGCGGGGGGTTCCGGATGTCAGTAACTTCATGTTGAAGTGTGTAACGCTTGCGGCGGTGATGGGGGCTACCTTATGGCTGCTGCTTTCAACCAGCAAGCTCAATAAGTTACTCGGTAGGACTGGTAGTGAAGTGATTGCGCGCGTTATGGGGATTTTGCTGGCAGCCCTTGCGGCGGAGTCGGTTGTTCGAGGGATTTTGGAGGCCTTAGGCCGGTCGCCTCTTTAATTGAAGAGCTGATTAAACTAAAGATTGAAGAGAGGTCGTGAACATGACAGCAGCAAGCATCTATGGGTTTCAAGTTAAAAACATCACGGGTCAAGACGTGTCGTTGGAGTCTTTAAGAGGGAAAACTCTCCTAATAGTGAACGTGGCTAGTCAGTGTGGATTCACGCCGCAATATAGCGGTCTTGAAGCTCTTTACGAAAAATATAAGGAACGAGGTCTAGAGATCCTAGCTTTCCCCTGTAACCAGTTTGGCGGGCAGGAGCCAGGCGCAGAGGTAGAGATTGAAAAGTTTTGTAAGACGAATTACGGCGTTTCTTTCAAACTTTTTGCAAAAGTTGATGTCAACGGGGCAACGGCAGCGCCCTTGTATAAATTTTTAAAATCATCGGCCCCAGGACTTCTTGGTACAGAGGCCATTAAATGGAATTTCACTAAATTTCTTGTCGATAAGAACGGCAACGTACTGAAGCGGTATGCTCCAACCGATACGCCGGAAGCGATTGGTAAGGAATTAGAGAAAATATTGTAAGGTCGTATTTTATTTTGGGGGCGTGATGCGTTTACTTGGTTTAAAGCTATTGATGATCTGCAGTATGGTTATGACCTGCGCGAAAGATCAACCCAGAACTGTTGATACCCATCCAGCCGCAAAAAAGGCTGAATCTGCTCCAGCGCCGCATCCGATCACTGCTGAAATCAATAAGCAAGAGTTTGATAAACCTGTGAACGTTGCTGCTGCAGCTAAGGACGTTGCGAATCAATCTAAGCCGACTCGGCTTAAGCTTGTTTGGATGTCCTTAGATGGATTTCAAGCCGGCGCACTTCAACCTTGGATTTCGAAGATTCAGAACCCACACCCTAAAGGGTTAGTTTGGCTTCTGCAAAAGGCGCGTGGTAAAAGTGATTTTCGAGTGATTAATCCGACGATCACGGCTCCCTCTCACATCGCAACAATGACGTGTTCCCCGGCTGGCACGCATGGCATCCTAGATAACTCATCTTGGACCGGAAACGGCACTGTCAGCGGTTTTGGAAAGGCCTATGAGCCAGAAAACTGGATTGCTCGCCTCCGCCGTGAGGGTTTGCGCGTCGGGGTTGCTTTTTACCCTTCCCTTGATTGGAATGGGGAGTCCAGGTCAGCGGATGTTGGAATCGCGTATGACACGGCTGGATCTTCGACTCAGATGATTCCCATTAGTCGAAACGCTTCGTTTGATGTGATTATTCCCGCTCGTTCGTCAGCAGAAAAGTCCTTCGCGTTGCGCCTCACGTCAGGGGCCAAGGGCGATATCTCGGGAAATACGCCGTGGGGAGCCATTCCTAAGCTAGTCGTTGCAAAGCCTCACGATTTCATTTTTAAGGCAAACGTTAATGGCGCTCAGCGGACCGCCGCGGTGTCTATTATGCTGGTCTCGGTGGGCGAGAAAAACTTGGTCGCTGTTTCACCTGTGCAGGTAATGCCTGCATTCGATGAAGATTTCCGTGGCTGGGTCGACCGTGAGAATATTTTCTTTTCATCCCTAAAAGATTACAAAATGCAGAGTCATGTGCCTTCCTACTTGGCGGCCATGAATCATCGTCAAGAAGATATCATCAAAGTTAATTTAAGTCTGCTCGCGCGCGAGGATCTGGACGCTTTGTTTCTTTATTTTCCTGATCTAGATAGTCTCTTGCACGGCTTTTATAAAGATGCCGCTAATGAGCGCCATGTAATGGAATATCTGACTCGATTTGACCGCGAGCTCGGCAAAGTTTTGACGGCAGTGCCAAAGTCGGCTGATTTGTTAGTCGTTGGTGATCACGGGATGTCGGCCATCGCGTATTCGCTCAATGCCAGGAAGATTTTAGGTGAGGAAACAGCTGGCAAAGGGCACGTCACCACATCAGGCGGTGCGATGTATTTTTATCCTCCTGCCGGCAGCTTGAGTGCCCCTGCGCCAGCTGATGTCAATCTTGAGCTGATCGCGCAAAGACTCCGGAAAATGGAATTTGAAGTGACGAAGCAAAAGATATTTGCGAAAGTTCTCGTCCGAGGTACCAAAGAAGCTATCAAAGAGGGTCTCGCCGGCGATGAGATGCCATGGATCATGGCATTTGCCAACGACGGCATTGGCTTTAAAAATTCCGTCGAAGATCGTCTACTTTTGGCGCGAGCCCCATGGGCTTCGATCCCAGATCATTTGAAAGTTAAATACTCAGATTCCGTAAATAACGGTGCTGTAGACCGACCAGTACCGGCTGGACAACATGGTCACTATAATGGTCTTCCACAGATGCGAACCCGTTTGGTTCTGTCTGGTCCTAGACTGTCTAAGGTGCCGTTATCACGAGTTGAGGGATCCCTTCAGCTGGTTCCCGTGGTGGCAGATGCCGAGGGTTGGCCACGCCCTAAGGGTTGTGCAAAATAGGCGCTAAGATTCTGAAAATAAAGACAAAATTTTAATCTTAGAAATAGTTATTAAAATTCTATTAAAATTATTTGACGATTTTAATGAATTTCGTTAAAAATTGGGTGCTGATCTGGAGTAAGACCGAGTATTTTCGGTCTTTTTTTCAAAATCGGAGATGCCCAAGAAATGAAGTTTTTACTCTCCATTTTGCTATTTATCTGCTCGGTTAGTGCCCATGCACAGACCTTGTCTGATCGTTATTTGGGCGTTCTCAAACATTCATCCCTTGCTCAAGATCAGTTGGCCCGACTGGATATAATCAGAGAAGCAGACGGCTCAAATTCTGGACGGATTCGAGCAACGCTTGTGCTGTATTTTGGTGATTACACGAGTGATGAGTATGCCAGTTACCACTACCAAAACGTTCGTTTTGATGCGGGAAGTAAAAAACTGATTTTTGATGGCTCGGAGCGTGAAGTTCACTTCGTGCTAAGTGTGGGTGATGGCCAGCGGCTTGAGGGTGATGTTAAGACTGGAAATGGTAATGTCGGGCGACTTATTCTTGGCACAGATCGCAACGTGACGGTCGAACGTCCGCTTGTGCAAAAAATTTGGGGAGAGTACCGAGGCGTATGTGATGGGGTTGGTCGCAGGCTGCAAGTGCAGTCGACGCCACTTCGTCCAATCGCTACAAACCGCTCTGACCCTTTTGCGCCCTTCATTATAATGGCACAGATTGGCGATAATGGCGGAGCTGGATGCCCACTCGGTGCCGGTACGTGCGTTACTAGAACCTTTATTGATGCAGATTACGATATTTTCTCAGGTCACGTTGATTTTCATGGACCCCTCGGTGCCGTTGACTGCAATGTTGACGACATGGGCATCACATGTGCTGGTTGTAGATATAATCGCTCATCATCTGAAACCGTAAAACCTGGCGTGAAAACCCTGCCATCAAGTTCAACCAACTGGGCTCTAAATCTCAATGAAAATATACCCACAGCCGGCCTCGATGGTGTCTATCAGGGGTTTGTTCATTTGAAACGCCGTGATATTTATCATGCCATGAGTCTTGCCGTGACGACTTACCAAGAAGGTGGCAAGTTGATGGCATCTGTCGTTTCGACTGTTCGTTATGGTGGGCACACGCAAACTGATGAGTCGATTACCACAAAGTTTGACACAAGAGCCCTCAACGGCAATCTGACGGAGATGGTGTTTGACCGGGCTGACCAGTTTGCCGACATGATTATTAAAATTAAAAAAATTGGTGGCGGCGTCATCGAGGGCACTTGGTATTCCAGAAAATATGGTTTTGTTGGCAACTTTCTACTGACCTCAGCAGGACAGGTTACCTTGTCGGAACCAGCAAAGCTGGCACCCAGGCTGTCTGGTAAATACACAAACGGAAAACTAAACGTGAATATGAGTGTGGTGATGGCCGACCGTGAAATTAGCTCAAAAGATCCGTTTTCTCCCTTAATCATCGAAGGAAATCTGTGGCTTACGGATATTACGACCCGCAAACCATTTACTGAGACGGCTTATGACCCCTTCACGGGCAAGTTTTCTTTAGAGACAGAAGGACCAGGTGGAGCCTATATTGGCTACCGAACAAAAAACGGCCTAAAACTTAAAATGCCGAATCAGGGCATTCATCGGCCCATGCAGTCACATGGACATATCGAACTTCTAGACGTGTCCGAAGAATAGAGAGGCGTTAGATGAAAAAAATCATGATGATGACAGTCGGTTTATTTGGATTAGTGTCAGCTGCTGCTTTTGCGCAGGTAGACGTGCACTCCTATAGGCTCCCGCGAGTGGCAACCACAGTCGAGCAGTGCCAACAAGTTGAAAGTTGGGTTGTAGAGCGTTTTGCAAGACTTGCGGACGCAAAAGTCATAAATCACGGCTGCGAGCGTAATTCATATCGCACTTTTGATCTTGTGATCGAGTATTCTAAATCCGTTCAGGCGAACCTCGTAACCACCTTTGATGAGCATTCTTATGTGAATGCCCTATACGAAACGGCCGATCAATGCGTCGCGCAGCGTGATGCGGAGATGGCGACGTTTCAAGCATCTACTGGCCTAGAGCCTTTACTGGCCTACTGTCTTTCTGATCGCCGTGATCCCGAGATCGATAACGGCTGGATCCTGCGGATTGATGGTTTCGGCAAGCCGAAGCTTTCACCGCAGCATATGGCGAGGGATTTCTACAATGGCATTAACGGTAACGTTGACGCTCTTGAAGCTACTTTGAGAAGCACACTAGAGGCATACGGTGCCCAAAACGTGAAAACAAGGGTCAGAGCAACAACTAATCGCTCTATTGTCCATGCCATGTATTACGCCGCAAAAAGACTGCCGATCATTCAGTATAGTGAAGCTCAATTCAAAACAGTACAAAGCTGTGAGTCTTACCGTGATGAAATGCGCGATGTTTTTGCGGCTGCATCAGGGCAATCGGCGATCTTTTTCTGTGGTGGCTCGTCCTATACAACCACGGTCTACATGTACACGGCTGGAATTGTCATGCAGCCCCTAGCGACTGACCTGACGTCAGTGAAGTATGGCAGTTTAGAGGAGTGTGAATCCAAGCGCGCCGAGACGGAAGCTTCGTGGCGTGATGGGCTTGAAAAAAATATCGTGGGTTCCGTCTGCTCCTCTGAAGGGCTTGATACTTACGACTCTATTCGTATGCGTATGTTCTGGTTAGACTGACCATACCCGTAACGTCGGTGTTTTTATGGTTTAAAAACTTCTAGTTTTGTTTGTCGAATGCTGTCCTGGGTTTCTCCAAAAAATGGGAGCCCAGGGCTTTTTTAAAAAATCACCCCCCTACTTTTAAAATTGAGCCAGATCTCCAGGGATCTAACGATTCCCCTGCCGAAATGTTCAATAATTAATCAGCACGCCCTATTTGCCATCTGACACCGGCAACTTTGTCGGTGTTGCATTAAAATGAAACGAGCGACAGCAAATGCGCCGGTGTTGTCGTATATTAAATAAGCAAAATCATATCAGATGCTTAGGATGCGCCTATACCGTTCATAATACAGATGTATAATGAACGAATTTCAGAATGTTAAAAAAGTCAATAAAAACGGAATGTTATGGCGTTAAAGAGGTGTATTTTGAACGAGGTAGGGTCAATTTTACGAAAGAGTCGATTATTTTTTAAGCAAAATCCTTGAGGTGCTCAAAAATTATACATTTAAGCGGAGAGGGGGCGTGTCTGGATAAACTGGTCGACTTAATTGTGCCTGCAGAGAGGTAATCTCTAGATATCAGGGGTTTAGCGAATAGTCTGCTGGGCTGGCGAAGTCACTGTTTTTGAAGATTAAATGTTTGGGAGGCACAATTAAGTCGACCAGTATTAAAAAAGCACCCTCTGTCGACTGACAGTAGGGCGCTTTAAAGGGTTTCTGACGGGGCGATTATTGCTTTTGAAGCTTTGCGCACTCGTCTAGCATGTAGCTTTCTCGTGACTTATCGCGCACGGAGATCATCTGGTCAAGGCAAGCACGAGCTTCTTCGAGGCGTGACTTGAAGTCCTCTTTTTTGCGAAGGACCAGTTTGCCGTTAACCTGCATCAGATCATCACCAGCTTTTTCGCGGTCACTAACAACTTTTTTCATACATGGAACGCTGAGCGGGCCTTCCTCAACTTCAACGCCATTTGCGCGAGCTTTTGTGCGGCGGCAAAGGGCCAGGCCAGCAAGGTCGCTTTCGACTTTTTGACGTTCAGCGTTAATGGTGTCAACGGTTTTTGTGTATTCCGCCACAGCGTTACGATCGGAGTGCAGGGAAGCGCTATCACCTTTTACAATGACGCGGTCTTCGCCTGTGTAGCCACCAACGAAATCATGTTTTTCTTCTTTTGCTTTTGGGGCATTTCCAGGAGTGCTACATGCTGTGAGTGATCCGCCAACAAAAACTGCCAGTGCCACACCAATAGTAAGTTTCATAACGATTGACCTCAATAAATTTGGACGTGTGTGAATGGAAAACCTTGTCCGTACATTTTCGCACGTTGGGGGGATGGATGCAAAAGTTGATGACAGTTTTTAGTGGTCTTTAACTTGCGTCTTCTTGGCTTTGGCCACGGGCCTTGTGCCTTTTTCTTTGACCGTATTGTGACGAATAGCCATATCGTAAGGTATGGATTTTATCCCGTAGTCGCGCGCCAGCTCAATAAATTTGGCCTGAGACCTGATTTCTCTCTCGTTGAACCCGCGTTCTCGTCGCTTGTAAGTGCCATCGGGCTCAAGCGTCCAAGATTTGGCGTTGTCAGCGAGATAGGTGGCCAAAATGTGGTTAATTATATGCTCTTTGACTTCAGGTGACTCGAGTGGGAAGCACACCTCGACACGGCGATCCATGTTACGAGGGCTCATGTCGGCACTGGCCATGAAAACTTCTTTTTTGCCGTTATTATGGAAGTAATAAATGCGGCTGTGCTCCAAGAAGCGGTCAATAATGGATGTCACATGGATGTTTTCCGATAGTCCTTTAACACCTGGTCTTAGGCAGCACATGCCGCGAACAATCAAATGAATTTCAACGCCGGCTTGGCTAGCTTCGTATAGGGCGTCAATGAGTTCTTTGTCAGTTACGGCATTGACTTTGATAACGATCATGGCTTTGTGGTTTTCTTTTTTGAACTGAATCTCGCGCTTGATCAGCTCTAGGAGTTTTGGCCTGAGGGTGATTGGTGCAAGCAGCAGTTTTTTCATTTCTGGTATCAGCTGTTTGCGTTTCAGTTTGATCTCACCGGTCAAAATATTGAAGCCTGTCAGGATGTTAAACAGGTGTCCAATGTCGTCGGCAAGATCACTGTTGGCACTAAAAAATCCCATATCCGTATAGAGCTTGGCCGTATTGGAATTGTAGTTACCGGTGGATAGGTGGACATAGCGGGCGAGTTTACCGCCCTCACGGCGAACGATTAAGGTCGCTTTGGCATGGGTTTTAAGGCCAACAAATCCAAACACAACGTTAACTCCGGCACGTTCAAGGCGACGCGCCCACAAAATGTTATTTTTCTCGTCAAATCTGGCCTTAAGCTCAACGACCACCGTGACTTGCTTGCCAAGTTCAGCGGCTGCAATGAGGGCGTCGATGATCGGGCTGTCACCACCACTGCGGTACAGAGTTTGTTTGATAGCAAGGACGTTTGGATCGTGGGCTGCCACCTGTAAAAGCTCAATAACCGGGTAAAAGCTGTCATAGGGATGGTGCAGAAGGATGTCCTCTCTGCGCATCAACGCAAAGAGGTCCTCGTTACTCATCATCTGCATGGGAAGTCTTGGGTTAAACGGCGGATCTTTGAGGTTCGGGACCGCCAAATGGTAGAGGGTCATAAGGCCCGGAATCAACAAGGGCTCTGGGGATTCGTAAATTTCCTTAGGCGTAACGTGTAGCTCTCGTTTTAAGATCTCCATAACACTTTTTGGTAATTTGCCGCCAAGCTCCAAGCGAACGGCCTCTTGGTGTTCGCGGTTGGTGAGTTCGCGCTGGACAGATTTGAGCAAATCAACGACTTCGTTCTCGAGCAACGTATAGTCGAGGTTTCTTGTGACCCTGATAGGGTGAGCGTCCGCCAGTTCGTAACCAAGGAAAATGCTGCTGATGTTAGCTTTGATGAGATCTTCAAGCAGGACAAAGTGTTTTTTGTCGGGCTTCCCGTTCACAGGAATCAGTCTCGGTAGCACTGATGGAATTTCCACAAGACCAATGGGTGGAGCGCCGATTTGGCTGTTGTAGTTAATGTCTTTAAACAAAACGACCAGGTACTGACAAAGGTTAGTAAGAAACGGAAATGGGTGGGCCGGGTCCACGGCAAGTGGCGTTAATACGGGTAATACATTGTTTTTAAAATACGTGGTCAGTGTTGATTTTGCATCAGCTGGCAGCTGACCCATGGCGACGATCTCAATGCCTTCGGCGTCAAGGCCTGGCAGCACGTCTTTTTGCAGGGTCTCGTATGCGACGTGAGTTAATTCAGATATCCTCTGGCGGATTTGTTCCAAGATGGCTTCACCGGGCAATTCGTCTGGTGAGTCAGAGGACGATTTAATATCTTCCTGAACCATTTTGCGCAGACCAGCTACACGGACCATGAAAAATTCGTCCAGATTACTCATGAATATGCTGATGAACTTGAGACGCTCAAGCAAAGGGACGGTCGGGTTAATGGCTTCTTCGAGCACGCGGGCGTTGAACTCAATCCAGCTAAGCTCGCGGTTCAGATAGCGGTCCGTGTGAATCCGCGGCAACTTACTCGTGGCTGCAGACCGCAAAGCTACCTTCGGCAGCTCAATGATTTGCGTCGCAACTGGCTGGGCTCCAATTGGGGTTACAACTTGTGCCGCAGCTGGCCCATTGGGCGTCGCCACTGACTCAGGTTTGTCGGCGGTTTTTTCGAGGGATTTTTCGTGTTGTTTCTCTGTCATAACTGTATTTTATCCTGAGCTTTTCAAGGGTGTCCGCCGGTAGATTCTGCCTGGGTGAAATTCTCTTAGGCGCCCTACCACGCCACCCTTGTCACAAGCCAACGTCTTCTTCGGGCAAATTAACGAGCCCCATCAGCATTGATTGGAATAACCATTAAGTTTGTAGCATAATCACCTTCATATCACTAAGGAGGCGTTCTAATGCAAGAGGCTAAGCCAAGCACGGTCGCCATAACCGGAACGGGTATGGCAGTGCCGCCCCGAGTGGTTACCAATGATGACTTAGCTAAGTTAATGGATACCTCCGACGAATGGATTCGCCAGCGTACCGGCATTGAAGAAAGACGTTATGTGGCCGAGGGCGTGGGTGCTGCAGATCTCGCTTATGAAGCCGCCGTGAAAGCACTTAAAGCCTCTCGTCTAGAGCCTACGGATATAGATTTTGTCTTGGTGGCCACCCTATCGCCACAGCAGTATTTTCCCGGGACTTGTTCTTTTTTGCAGGCCAAACTCGGCATGGGTACCAAGCCTGGCCTCGACATCAGAGCCCAATGCACGGGATTTATTTACGGTCTTGAGTTAGGTCAGGCATTGATCATGTCGGGACAATATGGGCGTATCTTGCTGGTTGGGGTTGAGGTGCAAAGTGTGGCCCTTGATCTTTCAGACCGCGGACGTGACACGGCAACCCTCTTTGGTGACGCTGCGGGAGCCGTCGTCTTGGAGCGTTCTGAAAATCTCGATTATGGCATCAAACGAGTGATTACTCATCTTGAAGGGCAGCATGCTGACAAGCTTGGCCTGAGATTCCCTGCGGCTGTTGGTGGTGCATGGATCAAGCCAGAGCACATTGCCGAGGGTGTTCATAATCCCTACATGGACGGACGTTTTGTATTTAAACATGCGGTGACCCGAATGCCGGAAGTCATTGGCGAGGTTCTGCGGGATCAAAATCTTCGTGTTGATGACATCGACCTATGGCTTTTTCATCAGGCCAATTTACGGATCAATGAGCATATATGTTTGACCCTTAAGATTCCCGCCGAGAAGGTTTATAATAATATTCAGAAGTACGGAAATACATCGTCTGCTACGATTCCAACACTACTCGATGAGTGTGTCAGATCGGGGCGACTTCAGGCTGGCACAAAGGTCATGACAACTGCATTCGGTGCCGGATTTACTTGGGGTGCGGGCCTGGTAGTTTGGGGATCCTAACAATGAGAATAATTACCAAGTTCATTTGTGGTGCTACCTTATCGGCCCTGTCTTGGCAGGTGTTTGCCGCGGGCCGCTGCTGCAATAACCCAACGGTTTGGACCTTTAAAAATTCAGACAAATCCCCCATCAAGCTTAGCTGTGCGCTCGAGCGATCAGTGGCTTGGGCGGGTAAACCCATCACCATGGAAACGGAAATTATTAAACCAGGTGCCTCGTTCAAATACACATGGGATGCCAACTGGTATTCAGATGGTATGGGTATGCTTCCTGGGATGTGGAGTTGTCGACCATCGGATGCAAAACTTGCAAAGGAATTTAAACCTCTGAGGTTTAAGACTGATTGGGGCGAAAACGCGACTATCAACTGGCGTAAAGAACGGTTTGCCGTCAGTCGTCGGCGGTAAAAGCCTGTTGGCACCCGTCCTATTTATCTAATTTTTCCCATTAGATTTTGCTGGTTAGCCTTATATTGAAGGGTTGGCGTTAAAGCACCCTTCAAGTTCCACGCGTTTGTTTCCGACATTTTTAATGATTGTCCAAGAAAAAAGCTTAGTTGGAGCGCATTCATTGAGCCTAAGAACGTTACTATTTTTTTATCTTTTCTATTTGCTTCTAGCTTGCACGCCCGAGCCGTTGCAGCGGGCGCAACAATCAACTCCTGCGGGACAAAAAGAAGAAGAACAAAATAACGAGATGGCGGTTCCCCAACTTGCGGAGCCTCAGCGACTAGAAAACGCAATCAAGATCGAATGGACTGATGGCTCAGACGTCGATTCCCATGTGATTTATTTTTCAAATTACAGTGGGGTCAATGAGGCCTCTGAGATGATTGAGAATGTCACGTCACCATATGTTCATTCTGGTCTTGATTCCGCCAAGACCTATTATTACCGGGTTGGTGGAGTGAAAAATGGCAAATATGGTCCACTGTCAAATGAGGTCAGCACTACGCCATTTGCGGTGGGACAAGCTGTTGGCGAGACAGCTCGGCCGACGCTCGTCACGGCGTCACGTTTTTCTGATACGGCTCTTACCATCTCATGGCTCGATGTTGAGGGTGCTCAGTCTTACAATGTGTATTATTCAACCACCCCTGGTGTTAGTCGATCATCATCATTTTTCAATACCCTGACAAACCCTGTGGTTCACAACAATCTCGTGCCCAACGTGATTTATTACTACAGGATCGCAGGTTTGAAGGATGGGATCCCAGGAGAGCTTTCTTTTGAGATTGGTGGTGTGCCTTCGTCCGGTGGAACAACATCGGGAGGTGGATCTGGAGGTACTCCGACTCAACCCGACGCCCCGACGAACCTTCAAGTGTCGGTCGGTTATGACAAGTCACTCCAATTGGAGTGGTCAGCTGTTGAAGGTGCTAGTGGTTATAATATTTATTTCGATACGGTGAACGCTGTGTCGTTATCATCCAATAAAATTTTGGGGATAACCCCCCCCTATCTTCACACAGGCCTGTTTGCTGGAGTCACCTATTATTACCGAGTAGCTGCCATCAAAAATGGAGTTTTGGGCAAGCTCTCAACAGTTCAAAGCGCTGTTGCGGAAAACGCTACATCCGCCCCGTCTGAGCCACTTGCCGCGCCAGTTTTTTCAGGCGCATCGCCTACGGCTGGAGTGAATTCATTGGCGCTATCGTGGTCCACGGTTACGGGGTCCAACAGATATTATCTTTATTTTTCAACTCAAAATCCCGTAACCAAGGGAGCAACGTTTGTGACGGTAACCAACACAAATTACACGTTTCCGAGCCTTACTGGGGGAACTACCTACTATTTTGCCGTGGCGGCTGTAAAAAAAGTTGGCTCAAACTATGAAGTCGGTAATCTTTCTAGTGAAGTATCAGGAGTGCCCATCATGCCGAAAGCTGAGGCCCCTGCCCTATCTCTGTTACCCGGTGTATATGCTCAAAACAGTACGGTTTCTATTGGCTTGTCTTCAGCAACGTCTTCATCGACTATTTACTATCGTACTGACGGTGTTAGCCCATCGTGCTCACAGCCAAATCAGGCTACAGCATATTCCATACCGATTGTCCTCTCAGCGACATCAAAGTTAGCTGCAATAACCTGTCGGTCTAATTACGAACCATCGGATATTACTGAAGGACTCTATATTGTTAATTTACCGACTTGCGGACCAATTGGAGATGGATGTTATGATGATGCTCAAGCCTTGCAAGTTAAATTTGCTAGAATCAGTGAAACTTCCACCGTCTTGGAATACGTCCCAGCAAATCCAAGTTGCTCAGGAGCGAATTGTTTTAAAATCTGGAAGGAATATAATGGGACGAGATTTTTAAATGCTACGGGACTTTGGATACCGGCGTCCTCCGAGTGGCAGAAGAAACTCAATCGTGGCGGTACTGGCTTTGATGGGCTTTTATCTTATCCTAGTGGGACAGCTGGCATAGAAGGTCGAGTTTGTCCTCAAAGTAGCTTTGTGATTCCTACCGTCCAAGCAGCAACTCATCAATGCTTATATTATGATGCTATGAAACCCGCTCAGGCGCTATCAAGGGACGCCGCACTCGTCGAGGGGCAAGACCACCTAGCCGACTGGACGTCCGCCGGATCAGGTTCAGCAGCGTCTGCCGCATGGTATGAGGGTAATTTGAAAGTTTGTGCCGATCTTGGGATGCGTCTGCCGACAATATTTGAGGCAGCCATTGACGCACCTGCTGGTAATTTGCCGGCGATCGCGGCGCCGGATTTTAATGCCGCAAAGGGAATTCCGTCGCACTCCAGCGGATTGACTTGGTCTGCGACGGCGAATACGAGTGGCGGCTCATTATTTTGGGCATGGAACCAGTCGGGCGCGCAGGCTCAAGACCATGGAAATCTCAACTTTGTGCGATGCGTGTTGCCATCAGAGTCAATTTTATTCTGCGGTCAGGCAAACAATAGTTGCTATAAAAACAACTGGCTCATATCCCAGAAAAAAGCCTATCTGAGCGGAGGCGAAGAAGTTGAGTATGTTCCCGCTGGTTTTTCTGGTTTTAATTTGTGGCGTGAAAAAGGCGGAAACGCAATTCTAAAGGCCACTGGACTTTGGAACGGAGATAATGACTGGCAGAAAGAGCTAAGTCCAAGCGGCTTGGGATTTTCCGCAATAAATTTTGTAGATTTTGGAACTATCGGTGGTCGCACCTGCCCTCCCAATGTGTTTTTAAATCATCAAAATGCCACCATCAGCAGTTCTTGTTTGTATTTTGATGGAGGAAGCCAACAACAATGGTTGACCGCGGGCAAGACAGACGGGGCAGTTGCTGGAGTCGATTATCTTGAATTTTGGAACAATGCTGTGACGGGTAACGGCACTGCGGCTTCTTGGTATGAGGGTAATATCAAGACGTGCGGTGAAAAAGGAATGCGGCTTCCTGCGCTCTACGAGACCAAGGCGTCCGCACCATCGGGTGGCTGGCCCGCTGATTTCACCCCAATTTTCGCCGGGAGCCTTGGGGTCCCGAACGCATACACTGGGCCGACATGGACAGCATCAGCAAGAGCATCAGATTCCAAATTATTTTTTAACTTCAACGGCACAACCACTGAGTCGACTACTGCGATGCCGACAGTTGTGGGTGCTTTGCCAACGGTTGGGGTTCGTTGTGTGTTGCCAGCAAGTGAGCCCGTATTTAAGATTATCACGAATCCTGTCTCGGTTACTTATTCCGCAGCGACGGCCTCTTTCAGTGTCGAGGTCGAGGCCAGTGTGGGTATTACTATTACTTACAAATGGCAGAGAAGTTCCGACGGTGGCCTAAACTATCAAGATATTCCTGGGCAAACGTCCCAGACACTTAATTTAACAGGCCTTATTCAAGCGAACCACAAGGATAAAGTACGCGTCGTCGTGACAGGTAGTGACGGCGTGATGGCACCTAGCATTAAAATCAGCCAACCAGCAACATTATTTGCACTCCAAGAACTTGAAACTTGCGGAGTTGACACAAGTACGGGTTGCTACCAAATGACAGCTGCTCTCAATGACGGTATTGCACTGCTGCAAAACGGTACACTCATCGAGTTGGTGACAGCTAGCGGGGAATTCAAAGTTTGGAAAGAATTGAATGGAGATAGAGTCTTATCTGCCACCGGGGTCTGGGCAAGTGAGGCTGATTGGCAGCGCAAGCTTACCCGTAGCGGCGAAGCTTTCTCGACGAATTACTTTACCGATTATCAAACACTAGCCGGGCGGGCTTGTCCGGGCAATGTTTTTGTAGATCGGGCAAAGCCGGCCGAAATTGATAGATGCTTGTATTATGATAGTGGTTCAGCATCGACCCAGTCTTTGAAACAGAGTCAAATCGGTATTGAAAGAGAAGACTGGTTGAATTCGTGGAGGTCACCGTTCTCGGGGCAGAGTACCACTGCGTCATGGTATGAGGGTAACGTCAAGGTTTGCGCAGATAAGGGAATGCGTTTGCCGACCTTGTTTGAAACAACTGTCTCGAACCCTCCAAATTTTATGCCCATTGGATCGTCTGTGACATTTACTGGAGGCGGCATCCCAAATCTAAATGGACTAACATGGACGGCATCAGCACAGCTTGAAAATGAGCTTTATTTTATTGTGTGGTCAATTTCTTCAGCTCAAATAAAGTTCAGCAATACGACGGGCATCAACGTGCGGTGTGCCTTGCCATAATTTAATCAGGAAATTTTAAGTTAAAAAAGCAGGCCGCTGCCGAGAAGAATATAAATATTGCTACCGGATACAGCTAGCGCCTCACCGGTGCCTCCGCGAGTTTGGACCATTTCGTACATGAGTTGAAAATCAACGGCCCAACGTGTGAAAAAGTGCATCATTAAGCCACCTCCAAAACTGATGGCTAGAGTATCTGCCGCGAACTCCCCGGCCCCCTCGTTCAGTGGTTCAAATAAAATCCTTCCCATTCCTAAGGAAGCTTCTGCGTAGGGCTTATAACGGGCATCGATTGCAATCGTAGCGTCCCCTGTGGTTGTGGTGACTGGGAAGCCTACA
>JBIJBX010000155.1:0-6000 GCA_044344995.1 Oligoflexales bacterium
ACCTCGGCTTCTAATCCAATTATTTTATTTTCAAAAATAGGACTGATCTTGTTTGATTTCACCAGTCCAAAACGTACGCGAATACCAATGGCGCAACTATGGATGCGTCCGATTCGATAATATACTTGGGCGTTTCCTTTGAAAGTTTTCCCCAAGTTATTTTCTCATTGGGAACAGCACCTGAATAACTTCCGTACGAGGTGGTTGAGTCACTGATCTGGCAAAAGTAGCTCCACTTAGGCACATCTTTACCCATATCCTGTTCGATCATTGGCACAACGCATATTGGGAAGTCACCTGCGATACCTCCACCAATTTGAAAGAAACCTATCCCCGATGTTCCGCAATTTTTTATGTAATAGTCACAGAGGAAAATCATATAGTCGATCCCGCTTTTCAGCGCCGATCTCTTTACTTTGCCTTCCATGATCCTCCCCGCGAAAATATTGCCTGTCGTTGAGTCTTCCCAACCAGGCACAATAATGGGTAGGTTTTTTTCGCAAGCCGCAACCAGCCACGAATTTTTTGGATCAATTTGGTAATACTGCTTTAATAGCCCGCGTTTGATGATCTGGTACATGTATTCATGAGGGAAATAGCTTTCGCCTTTTGCCGAAGCCTCCTCCCAAACTGTCATGATTGCCCCTTCGAGTCTTCGAATAGCCTCACCTTCAGGTATGCATGTATCGGTCACCCGGTTAAGATGCCTGTCGAGCAAGGCTTGTTCTGCCTCGTCGCTGAGATTGCGATAATTTGGCACGCGCTCATAGAACTCGTGAGCAATAAGATTGTAGATATCCTCTTCCAAATTGGCACCAGTACACGAGATAGCGTGTACCTTGCCCTGGCGTATCATCTCTGCGAGGCTCAAACCCAATTCGGCTGTGCTCATAGCTCCCGCTAAGGTCACCATCATCTTTTGGCCAGATGCAATATGGGTTTTGTAGGCTCTTGCTGCATCTTTCAGCGCGGCAGCGTTGAAGTGTCTGTAGTGATGCTCAATAAACGACGTAATTGGGCCCATGATCGGATCTCTTCCTTTTCTACTGGTTTTGATCTCTATATAACGGCCCCATTGATATATACGGTTGGCAGAGAACCCGCCAGAGTTTAATGAATTTTATGGGGGTATTTTAAAGTGGACCGCTTATGTGCCGCGACTTGGTTCAAACCGTTCGTCAGCAAAATACTCTGACAGTCGCTCGTTTAGCCATCTGTGAACCCGGGAAAAGTCCCCAAACCTGGTGTGTTTACCTTCCGCTCCAAGGAACACCATGGCCACGGTTGAGTTGTCTACCAGACGATTTAAAACAGTGAAGCAATACCTCGCAATGTCCGTGTAACCGGTTTTGCCACCGATGACATCAACCCCTTTTCGCCCTATGAGTATGTCGGTGTTCCCGAGACTAAACTGACGGGAACGACCGTTTTTCCAAGCGGTGATGACGTCGCGTTTGGTCTGCATAATGTCATTCAAAATCCGAAATCTTGACGCTTCCAACATCACTTTCGTGTACTCACGAGCCGTCGATACGTTGTACTGGGATAGGCCGTTGGGTTCTGTAAAACTAGTTTTCTCCAGCCCCAACTCCTTGGCTTTTAGATTCATGTGCATCGCAAATTCTTGCAAACGCATCCCACAGCTATCCATGAGTGCTGGCATAGCCCGGTTGTCACTTCGCATCAAGGCAGCCTTGAGAAGATCAAGGTTGGAGTAGCTCCAATTTGTGGTCAACTTGCTGTGATCTCCGCCTTTAGCTAAATAGCGATTTTCAGCATTCATTTGGTGTAAGCCGTCCAATTTAAGGTGCTTACACTGCTCCATAAAAACGATCGCGCTCATCAGCTTGGATAAGCTGGCCACCGGTCGAACATCATCCGCACTTTTCTCAAAGATAACCTGCCCCACTGGGACTGAAATCACTATGGCACTGGCTGATGCAATCTTGGGGGGGCGCTGTTCTTGTGATGATACTTTTGCCAACGCCACAACCGGCAAGGAGAGTGCCGCAAATACAGCTATGGTCGCCACGCCAAAGACGGTCTGCGCGTTTTTTGAATGTTTTTTAGACTCCAGTATCATCAACCCTCGCTCTCCCTTCGTTCACTGTTGGTTTATCGGTACCCCAGCGTGGCCCTTTAATCCCTCAAAAAAAAGCCATTATTCCTGGGTTTTCCCTATTGTTTTCTCTAGGTTACGAATTCGCTCCTCGAGGTTTTTCAGACGCCTCACGCCGGCAACCTCTCGCCGCCATTGATTTGCCGGGACAGCTGGAAAGCCCATGTATTCGCCAGCTTCCCGTAAGGTCTTAGTCACACCCGACAAGGCTCCGATGGTGATGTGATCACCTAGCTCAACATTATTGCTGACACTCGTAGCGCCAGCCAGCACTGCCCATTTACCAATCTTTGCACTGCCGCCAATTGCGGCGCCACTGCAGAGTATCCCATGGGGGCCAATTTTTGCTCCATGCCCCACATGAACACTACTATCAAGTTTAGTATCCTGCCCGATCTGGGTCTCCCCCATGGCCGCACGATCCACCGTACAGCCAGCACCTATTTCTACATCGTTTTCAATTCGCACGATTCCAATCTGGGGAATTTTTGCGTTCCCTTCATCACCCTTCGCAAAACCAAAACCGTCTGCGCCGATTGTTGTATTGCCATGGATTAAAACTCGGTCGCCTATGACACATCCATCCTCAACGACCACGTTAGCGCGCAAAATAGAGTCCGCGCCTACTCTCACATCACGACCAAGATACACACCTGGAAACAGGACACTGCGGTCACCAACAACTGCGCCCTCTGATACATAGGCAAGCGGATAAATGGTAACGTCACGGCCAATCTTTGCATTCGGACTAACATGGGCCTCAGGATCAATCTGGCCAGACTCTGCTCTGGGAGAAATGAAGGCCTGTGCCGCCATAGCAAAAGCCCAATATGGGTTTTTGTGAACAATCTGCGGCCGCGGACAATCTGGTAAAACTTTACCAACAATGACGGCTGCCGCTTTGGTCGTCGCAGCAAACCTAAGATAATCGGGGTTCGTTAGAAATGTCACATCAGTGGGTAATGCCTTGTCGATTGGCCCTACCCCTCCGAGCTCCACATTTTCACTGCTGCCAGGAGGAACGTGTAAGGTGGCTCCTAAGCGACTAGCCAATTGTTTAAGAGATATTTTCATGGATCAAGTGACTCCACTGCCAGTTGGGGGGCTAAACCGAGGTAGATCGACGGCGTCCAGTCTTTCATGCGCTTTTTCTCTGACGCCGGGATCTCCTGGCACCCTTCAATAGCAGCGTGAATCATCTCTTTAGTCACAACGGCTGAACCCCTTGTGGCTTCTTTAAGTCGATCATAGGCATCAACGACACCAAAACGCCGCATCACGGTTTGCACTGGCTCAGCTAAGAGTTCCCATGCACTGTTGAGCTCTTTGAGCATATGGCCGGGATTCAACGTCACACGCTCGAGGCCACGACTTAAATTTTTGTAAGCAAGAACTCCGTGTCCGAGAGCGGAACCCCACGTCCTTAAAACGGTCGAATCCGAGAGATCCCGTTGCCATCTGCTAATTGGCAGCTTTTGGGAAAAGTGCGACAAAAGACTGTTTGAAATTCCGAGATTACCCTCTGCATTTTCAAAATAAATGGGGTTGACCTTATGAGGCATAGTTGAAGATCCGACCTCGCTGGCGACGGTTTTCTGAACGAAATGGCCTAGGGAAATGTAACCCCACATATCCCTCGAAAAATCGATCAAAATTGAGTTAGTTAGATTAATAATGTCAAAGAACTCGACCATCCCATCGTGGCTTTCAATCTGGGTCGTCATGGGGTTCCATGTAAGTCCAAGCCTATTCTCGACGAATTCTCTTGATACAGCCCGCCAATCAACATCGGGGCAGGCTGCCGAGTGTGCATTGTAGTTACCCACTGCCCCATTAAATTTAGCAAGTATGGGCTGACGAGTTAGACGCTCCATCTGCCGTTTTAGACGGTAGCTAAAGACAGCTATTTCTTTTCCCATGGTCGTAGGAGAGGCCGGCTGCCCATGGGTCCTAGAGATCATTGGGGCGTTTGCAGAGCTCCGAGCCAATTTCTTAATCGCCCCAAGCAAAGTAGACAGAGCCGGAATTAAAACCTGCCGTCTAGCTTCTCGCAGCATCAAGGCGTAAGCCGTGTTATTAATATCCTCACTCGTACAGGCAAAGTGCACATGAGAGCGAACGGTTGCAGATGCGCCTAAACCACTGAGCTTCTCTTGGAGCCAGTACTCGACGGCTTTGACATCATGATTGGTTTTACGCTCAAAACTTTTAACCTCAGCAACCGAACCGGCTGGAAAATTTCCAGCCACCAACTCGTCCAAAAACTTTTGTTCTGAGACGCCAAGCTTGAGAATAGCCACTTGTGGAGCGGCAAGCTGCAATAGCCAAGCCGCCTCGACGATAATCCGATACCTTGTCAGAGCGCCCTCACTGACATAAACGGCCAAGTCTTTGAGCTCATCGGCGTATCTCCCGTCCAACGGGCTGATGGCATCAAGACGAAAATCGTTCATAGAGTTAACTCCAAAATTATGGGCGCACCCGACAAAAACTTTAGCTAACAGGGCTAAAATTCAATCAAGACTGGTGGACACACTCGTTCGTCCCAAGAGCATAGTCAAAAACCACCTTGTGAACGAGAGGAAATCGCTTTTCTGCCTATTTTTTGTTCATTTTGTTAATAATACGTTTCCCCCATTTCTGGACTTGAATTAAGCCAGATGGACCTCTAGAACAGAAACCACTGGTAACTTCCGACTGTTGAAGCTGAAAATCATTCAAATTTGCCAATCAAGAGAACCATGAAAGGGCGCTAAACCATGAGTCAAGTTAATATCGTAGTGGGCGCTCAATGGGGAGATGAAGGGAAAGGCAAATGGGTTGACGTTTTGGCTGAAAAGGCCGACATCGTCGTCCGTTATCAAGGCGGCAACAATGCTGGTCACACAATCTGGATCGGCGGAACCAAATATGTATTACACCAAATTCCCAGTGGCGTTTTTCAAAAGGGCTTAATCTCGGCCATGGCAGCAGGAGTGGTCATCCATCCTGCTGGTTTGGTATCAGAAATCCAAAAAATGACCGGCGCGGCTGAGACCGGCAATGGCGTGCAGGTTAAAATATCGCCTGAAAATCTTTGGATATCAGCACGAGCGCACGTCATTACACCGTGGCACATCCACCTTGATGGCGCCCGAGAATCCAAATCATCAACCCCAATTGGCACGACTAAACGGGGAATTGGCCCAACCTATTCCGAGAAGGCTGGTCGAACTGGTCTGCGCATGGGTCACTATGTCAATGAACGTACGCGCCTTGCTTGGATCCGAGAAATGGGCGAAGCTGACCCGCTATTCAAGGATCACTATTCATCAAACAAGCAAGTCTGGGAGGAGTTCCACGGCGCCGCGAGCCATATTGCGCCATTTGTTTGCGATGCGGAAGGCAGGCTCCGCAAAGCCATTAGCAATAACCAAAAATTACTGCTGGAAGGGGCACAAGGAACCCTGCTGGATCTCGATCATGGCACCTATCCGTTTGTGACATCCAGCAGCACCGCCGCAGCCGGCGCATGTAGCAGCATTGGTCTATCTCCAAAGTCAGTAACGAATGTCTACGGTATTGCGAAAGCCTATGTGACTCGCGTTGGTAGCGGACCATTTCCAACTGAATTGCACAACAATATTGGACAAGAAATCGCCAAGAAGGGTAACGAATTTGGTGCCACCACGGGACGCCCAAGGCGTTGTGGCTGGTTTGATGCGGTGGCGTTTCGCTACAGTGCGGCCGTCAACGGTTTTGACGGCGTCATCATAAATAAAATGGATATTCTAAGTGGCTTTGACGAACTCAAGATTTGTGTAAAGTACAAACATCCTGAACTTGGCGAGATTGACGATTTTCCTTGGGACGCTGAAATCTTAGCTAAATGCGAGCCAGTC
>JBIJBX010000179.1:0-5400 GCA_044344995.1 Oligoflexales bacterium
CAGGGGCGACTCTTGATGGTGACCCCTTCGGGCAACTACCATTACCTGACAAGACCACAAATAAGTTTGCGGGCGCAGCTGCAACCAGTGGCTGCGTCCATGTGGTTATCGACGGTGGTTGAAGATCGCCGGTCACCGCGTAAATTTTTGATTGAAAGGCGCTTTTTTTAGGTCCGAAATCAAAATCGGACGGCTGAGCTTTTAACACTTGGCGGGGTTTCGCGTGTTCCAACTGACCGCACCTAGAACCGAAGATCACTATAAAAACACTTAAATATAAAAGCCTCATTGTGCCAGTCATAAAAACCCCTTTAAATTTTGTAGCCCCCTATTAGTGGCCTTGGCGCCAAGCGGTCAATATATTTTTTGCATGACTTAACCATTGCCTTTAAGGAGGGATTGGCCCAAAATGCCCCTAGAGCAAAAAAATCATTAAATTCAGCGGTCTATATTCATCACATAAGGGGTATTGGCATGTTTCTACAAAAGTTCCCCCCCATGGGAGTTTACGAAACCTTGTTCAAATTCCAAGACGCTACCGGCTCCTACATGGGTGATCCGGGCACGCACCCCTGGGCTCAAGGCTTCCCCCTAACAACTCAGCTCCCTGGCGGCCCAGAGCTTCCATCAAAAGTTGAATTTCAGCCTAGTGATCTCAAATATCCCGCTGCTTCAGGCGTCGATAAACTGCGAATCGCCATCCGCGATTACTACAATGACTTCTACGGAGCTGACATAAGCGAAGACAATATCGCCGTGTTTGCAGGCGGAAGGCCTGCCATCTTTGCCACACTTTTATTTTTGCAGCGTGACGTTAAGGTCATGATCGAAGAAACTGAATACACACCCTACTACGACAAACTCAAAATGCTTGATCGTGCATACGAAGTTATACCGAGTAACCCCAGCAATCTATTTAAACCAGGCATGCAAGATTACCGCTCTGCCAGGACAAAATGTGGTGGCAAAACCTTTTTGATCAAGAGCAATCCATGTAACCCCACTGGCGTGACATGGGAGGACAATCAACTAAAAGAACTTGTCGACTTCGCCTCAGACGGAAATCATGGCGGCATTTTCGATGAAGCTTATGAGTTTTTCTCAGAAAATGGCCCCGTCAGTGCCATGCGTTATGTAAAAAACATCGACAAAACCAATGTTTTCGTCATCGGCGCAGCAACGAAAGGCCTACAAGTTCCAGGAATGCGCACGGGCTGGGTTATTGCGGCCAAAGAGCATATCGAAATCTTTAGAAATTTCTCATCCATCGCCATGGGCGGAGTCTCTCGCCCCTCCCAGATTTATGTGGCTAATCTTCTAGAAAAAAGCAGAGTCACGAACGCACGCGAGGCTGTTGTTCGATTCTACAACGAACAACGAAAGCGTTACGAAAAAGGCTTATCATCGCTTGGAATAGAGCTCTACACAGGAACAGGCGGATTCTATCACTGGGGCCGCCTGCCAAAAGGCATCACCGCCGAAGAATTCAATCAAAGGCTCTTCAAGCACAAGGCCGCAGTTCTTCCTGGCACGCTCTGCGACATGAATCGTCTTGGGGAAAAGGGCATTCACAGCAAATTTATGAGGTTCTCATTCGGACCACTGAGTGCGGATTCTTATAATCAGGATATTGAGATCATCAAGTCCGCCCTGAGTTAAATGGGGACAGTTAAATGGGGACACCCGACTGATTGACTATTGATTAGACATATAGATCTAGTCACGCCCAATCAGATCAGCTTCCCTGATGGCATCGGCCACCATCTTTGGGTCAACTTTAAATGGCTCATTGTGAATAGTTTCGCCTGGACGACAGGTGCGTTCGCCTATCTTTAGAAGATCCTGGGCTGAAGGCTCGACAATTCCGATTTGCCGAAGACAGGTCGGCAAACCGACCTGTCGAGCAAATTTCAAAACCTCATCAATCTCATGACGGGGCACACCTTCAAGCACAAGTTGTGTCAAGACACCAAATGCCACTTTCTCGCCGTGATAAAAATCATGAGTGGCCGGATGAGCTGTTAAGCCATTATGGACAGCATGTGCCGCTGCAAGCCCCGATGATTCAAAGCCAAGACCGGACAGGAGCGTATTGGCTTCAATAATTTTCTCAAGGGAGATATTTGAACATTGACTTTTTAGGGCGTCGATTGCTTGCGCGCCCTCAGATAAAAGGGTCTTGTAGCAAAGTTCCGCGAGCCCGAGAGCCGATATGGTGCTTGCACCGCCTCGCATATTTTTGACTTTATTAGCAGCACACGTTCTAGCCTCAAACCACGTCGCTAGAGCATCTCCCATGCCAGCCACCAAAAGTCGGGACGGAGCTTTCGCCACAACACTTGAATCAACCAGAACTAGATCAGGATTTCGGCGAAGGATTCGGTACTCCGAAACCTCCCCATTTGCATGATAGACGACGGAAAGGGCACTACAAGGCGCATCAGTCGAAGCCAAGGTAGGGGCGCTACAAAAACCAACATTTAAGGTAGCAGCAGCAGCACGCGCTGCGTCTATCACTTTACCGCCACCACAACCCACAATGACATCAGCCACCTGGGCTTTCGCCGAATTCTCGATCGTCGTGATTTCTTCAGCTGTACATTCACCGCTGAAAGCATGGACTGAGTATTTAAGACCACAGAGCTTGAACGTCTCTTGCCAGATATGTGAGAGATGTTTAATCGCGCTGCCATTGGCCGCAATTAAAACAGGGCCTTTAAATCCAAGGTACTGAAGCTCCGACGCGAGGTATCTTGTAGCATCTGGTCCTTGTACATAACGACCAGGGGCAGAGAATACAGATAGAAAATTAGTCATCTAACAACTTCCCATCTGCTAAAAATTATTTAGCCTCAACTTGTCTGCAAACCACATCGCTAAGATCTCTGGGATCGCACTTTAACGCCGCTCGAGCTGCTGCTTCTGATGGCCCGTAAGCACTCACTTTATGATGAGGATCAACTTCAGGATCACCGATGATGTAGCAAATACCCGTGCAGTACCACCGTTCAGCCAGCTGAGGGGACTGTGGATTTTCGCCCTCGGACTCATAACCGCTAGGACCATTACACAGCACAATCGGATGACCACACTGAACTTTGAGGACGCCATCTTGGATTTCTGCACCGATCATAACGTCATTAACCCGGCAGGTTTTTGCCACCAAATATTTTGTGGTCACCTGTACGTTGCAAAGATCTTTTCCAGATGGAGTGCTATCGGCGAGAGCAGCGCCTGCTATTACCATGAATATCGTAAAAAAAATAACTCTCATCATTTCCCCCTTTAGTTCGCTGATCTTTAATAATATCTTAGGCCACCATATAACAGAGTGCCTTTAGGGTAAATAGTGGTGAAAATTAATATTCCAATCGAAAAAATCATGATCTGCTGCTCACCCGAACAGTTAGTAACTGGCTCTTATCAACTACTTCGTTGCCCAACCAGAATCACGTGGCGCGTGTTTTATAATATCAAATAGTGCGCTAAAATTTAGCATGCAAAACACAAATAAGGTAGACTAGACCCAATCGGAACCCGATTGATTTTAGTGAATTAACACTACTTTATATCGATATTTCCACAAATGAGAGACGCCCATGACCAATCGTTTTTCCGCGTTCACAAATGACTCTATCGGGACGCTTGATGCAACCGGCATAACGGATTTGATCCGCCGCGGCGAGATCTCGCTGGAAGAGGCTATCAATGCATCAATCGCCAGGGCACAGAAGTCTCAAGAGTTCCTGAATGCCATTGTTATCCCTGACTACGAGCGGGTTAAAATACGTGCAAACAGGCCCTTGCGAAAAGATTGCCTCCTGAACGTGCCATCTTTTTTGAAAGACAATATTAATCTCGAAGGATTGCCAACAAGATTTGGCTCACGGGCCATGTCAACTGCTGTCGTTAAACACAATGATGATTTGGTCGCACAGATGCAGGCTACTGGACTACACTTTATCGGCAAATCATCCACCCCTGCTTTTGGTTTTGGTTGCACAACAGAATTTGATGACGATTCTCCGCCTACTCGCAATCCTTGGAATCTGGGTATTTCAGCCGGTGGAAGCTCTGGTGGATCCGCGGCTTTGGTTGCTGCCGGCGTCGTCCCAATCGCTCATGCAAATGACGGTGGTGGATCAATTCGGATCCCAGCGGCACTTTGCGGTCTAACTGGATTAAAACCCTCTCGAGGACGGCTAGTTCTACAAAAAAAATCCAGGTCCATGCCAGTTGATATCGTCTCGGACGGCGTGTTAACTCGCTCGGTGCGCGATACGGCAAATTTTTACTATGAGGCTGAGCGTTACTTTACTCCCCACCAACTAAAACCAATCGGTCGGGTCGAGGGACCCTCCAGTAAAAGGCTACGGATCGGATTTATTTTTGACTCACTTCTGACCAAAGCTTGTCCAGAGACTCGTCAGGCCGTGGAGTCAACTATTAATGCTCTGTCGGAACTTGGTCATCATGTGGAAGAGACCAAGTTTCAGGGAGAACCTAGATTTGCCGATGATTTCAGCCTCTATTGGAGTTTTCTGGCATTCACCGTGGAAAAATTTGGCACTGGAATTTTTTCCAAGGACTTCGACCCCACCAAGCTAGATGGTTTGACCAGGGGGCTATCGGCCAATTTCAGAGAGAATATTTTCGCCACAATAAAAGCCATATTCTATCTACGCAAAATTGATCAAAGCCCCACCTTTCGCAATTGGCAGTACGATGTCATCGTCTCCCCTGTCCTTGCACGTATAACGCCCGAGCTTGGTCATCTTAGCCCTGCTGTTCCGTTCACGGAACTTTTTAGCCGCCTAAAACAGTACGTAGGTTACACCCCGGTCGCAAACGCCGTCGGCAATCCTGCGATCTCCCTCCCCATGGCCATGTCAAAAAGAGGGGATCCCATCGGAATTCAGCTTTCTGCGCCCACCGGAGAAGAAAGACGACTTTTGGAGTTGGCATTTGAACTCGAGGCAGCCAAACCTTGGCCGCAACTCTGGCAGTTCACTTAAGATCTCTTGCGACTTAATTAACTTCGATGTCATAGGCCTCGTCATTCATTCGACCAATACAACCATAAGGCAAATAAGCGTAGCCCTGGTCACCCCAGTAATCGCCCCAGCTATTCTTAACTACAAATTTTTGACTAGCATCATCGTACCCGACAATCGCATAAGCGTGGCCGACGCTCCCACGACTTCCTCGACATGTAAGATTGGCATTCCCTCGATGGCTACCGTCCCATGAGTTATCAACAGCCGAACCATAATAAACAGGCCGACCCGAATCAAGAGTACGCTTTAATAGGGCGGTAGATGCCGATAAGCGCCTAGAACTTTTAATTCTGAGTCCATCAAAATTCATTTTTTTGGCTGCTGATATTGATAACTCATTATA
>JBIJBX010000016.1:0-21064 GCA_044344995.1 Oligoflexales bacterium
TTAGTTTAACGGAAGAACTAGTAGTTTATCATGCAACCTCATGAAGATGAATCTCAGGTTTTGAGATCGTTAAAAAACGAAATCCCCCCGCAAGAAGTCGGGAGGATTTCGTTTTTGACGCTTAGTCCTGAGATTACAGTGCCCGCGTCTTCTCGAGGTGAGGGAAGCTCATGCCTGCCCGTCTTTCTACTTCCTTCAGTGAGACTTTGTAGTCTTTCCAGGAAGTCGATTGGGAACCCGAGCCGCCACTTTTTTGCTCCTGACAGGCCTCGTCTTTATTGGCGAGGGGATCTCTGCCGTTAGCTGTGACGTTGGGCATGATGACTGCGATGTGGCCAGTAGGCTGTTTCGCTAGATCATCTTCGTACACTGCTACCACTTTGTAGTACGCTTCTGGGATCTGGATGTCCTTATTGCGTCCTATTTTCTCGCGCCCATCGCGAAGAATTGTACCAGCGTACACTTGGAGTTTACGACCCTCATCCCTGACGAGGTCGCGACTGTAGGACTCTAAGCCTGCCCAGATTCTTCTGTTTAAGAAGGCAGTTTGTGGCGCCATATTACTCATGTAAAACGTTGCCATATTGTGCCTGGGCAATGAGGTCCTGTCCGCAGACGGTGTTTGGTGGCCTCTATCGAAACACGTATTCTTGTAATCCTCTGGACTCACTCCGGAAGTTTTTTGGTGAGTCTGTAGGTACGTGTTTAGGATCTCGTCGCTTCGGAAGTTATCTGATCTTGCGACATCACCGAGGTCGGATTTGACGATTTGCCACGCTGTCCACGCAGGGACCTTGGCTTTGATGTCAAATGAGACCACGAATTGCTGTCGCGAAAGATAGACGTCATCGTTCGCGGCGATTAACTCCGATACGGCTCTGGGGAAACCACCAGAGATGTTTCGGTTGCCTGGCAGGTCGGTTTCGCCGACCACCATCGCCGTGCCCATTTGAAGGGGCATGGCCATAGCCGCTTGCAGGCTATCCTTGAGCGTAGAGTGCTGTTGATTGCGCGGACGACAACCAACAAGGATGGCCGTCCCGGCCAACCCTATAGCCACTTTCCTAGTGAGTCTCATTAGCGCCTCCATTGTTTGAGGGGGTTTGAGCTGGACCTAATCCATTGGTCCTACCTTAACACTAGCTTAAATTAACTTAAAATGTCAATATAATCTTTAAAATGATTTTATAAATGACGATTCAAAAACATAAGCCAGGCTTATGAAAGCCTGGCTTATGTTTTAATATGAGATAATTCTTGGACCTGAAACAGGGTGGTTAGTTTTGTTGGCCACTAACGACAGGCTGAGTCTCGGAAGTCGATGGCAAAGCGTAAGTGTAATAGGTGTAAGGACCGCTTTGGACCTGGCCAATATAGGGGTAAGGGGTAGGTACTGCCTGTGAGGTTCCCGTTGTCGTCGTTGGGGTCGATGTCGTAGCCGTGGCCGTTGTAGTCGCGGTTGTATAGGTGGGGACTGTGCTAGGCGTTGAGTTATTTACGGGAACGCAGCCGTAGGAGGGATAGTCAGAGATCGTTTGACCGTCTGGAACTGCGACCGTGCCAGTGCTACTGCCGCTGAACAAACCAATGATCGACTGTAGAGAACCGCTAAGGGATTCCAAGATTCCACCGCCATCTGTGCCACCGAAGCCGTCTAGTAAACTACTAAATAATCCGCCGCCCCCATCACTGAATGTACTAAAGATATTGTCGATGCCAATATTTGGCTGGCTGCTTGCAACCTGCGGGGCTTGTGTCGAGTATGGCGAATAATAGCCCGGAGGACATTCATAAAGAGCGAATGTCGTGCCGTTGATTGAGTTTGAAGCCGTGAGGGCCATGCCTTCTTTTTTGAGACCGAGTGGTTGTCCGGAATTAAATGCACTTGCAATCTGCGATGCATGAGTGGATTTGCTAATAGCTTGATTTGAAGCAACCAATTCAAGTTTTCCCATAGCACTATTGTTTGGATCTTTAGAAACACGTGCGATGATGGAATTTGAGAGTGTTGATGTTTGTTTTGAGGTTTTGTTTGGACTGCGACTTTCTGCATCCTGTTGGCAGCTGAAAATACTGACAGCCATCAAGGTTGTAGCCAGGACGTTTAATGTGGTCGAGCGGTTCATGGGTGTCTCCTTTATTGGGGCTTCAGCACTGAACTTTTAAAACAAGAGCTTCAACTCAAATCCAATGAGCTCGTTCGTACTCATCTGAGCAAAGGATGTGCCAGCCCCTGTGATAGCTTTAAATGTCTGAATTTATTGATAAATATTAGATCTATGCAGGACTGACGGTGTCAGCCGGCTAGACAATCTGAATGCAGCTTTAACAGGGGCCCTGCGTTTGGGTGTTAGTCTTCTGATATACTTACATAATCCTATGTCTTGAAAGTAAGAACAATCGGACAGCTTTGAGAGGAAATTTTTCATGAGCTCAGCCCTGTGGATGCTAACGGCCGTTAACCTGATTTGCTACCTGGACCGTTACATCATTGCAGCGGCGGCGCCGCGTATTCAGTCCGAGTTTATGCTGAATAATGCGCAAACGGGTACTTTCATGAGTATGTTTATGATTGGCTACATCCTGACGAGCCCCATTTTTGGATACTATGGAGATAGGAAGTCTCGCCCCATGCTCATGGCTGTTGGCGTTTTACTTTGGAGTCTCGCCACCCTCTGGTCTGGACTTGCCAATAACTTTTTTACCCTGCTAGTCGCAAGGGCATTGGTTGGTGTTGGGGAGGCTAGCTTCGCGACTCTCTCCCCACCATTCATTCGAGACAGTTTGAAGGATGAAAGTAAAATCAATCGCGTCTTGGGGGTCTTTTATACGTCGATTCCCATCGGTGCTGCCCTCGGTTATATTTGGGGTGGATGGATGGCCGATCAGGGGCATTGGCGTTGGGCATTCTATCTCGGGGCTGTACCGGGATTTCTTTTAACTTATTCCGTCTGGGTCATGGCAGAGCCATCCCATCGCGCGCGTCAAACAAGTCATTTACCTTTTGCGCAAACATTAAAAGAACTACTTGGCAACCGTGATTATCGTTTGGCAGTGGGTGGCTATATTGCTCAAACATTTGCGCTGGGCGGGTTCTCAGCGTGGGCTCCAAAATACGGAGAGCATGTTTTAAATGTATCGTTGACGGAGAGTTCACTAAAAATTGGCGCTTCAACCCTCGCATCCGGTCTCATTGGGACCTTGGTCGGCGCAAAATGGGGGAGTTTGTTTATAAAAAATCCTGAAAGTTCGACTGGTATCAGTGCTTCGCGTGCTTACTGTAAGTTTTGCGCTTGGACCTCTGTTATTGCTACGCCGCTTGGTTATTGGGCGTTTAGAAGCACTGAATTTAACGAGTTTGTTCTGGCTTTGTTTCTGGTTCAGACCGCAATTTTTGCAGCACTTGCTCCAGCAAATACTGCAATATTGCAGGCCGTTCCGAGTCGTATGGCCGCAACCGCGTTTGCGGTTTCAATATTTGCCATCCACGCCTTTGGCGATGTTATATCTCCACCGCTGGCAGGTATACTGGCTGACCAAATGCCCATGCCGGATGCTATGTTGTTATTGGTTGCTGCGGTTGCTGTCAGTGCGGTCGTGTGGTTCTGGGCTGGTAGGTCCCAAGCTTCAGAGCCAGTGTAATTAAGAGTACACCCATAGATAGGGTGACAAGATTGGCCTGTTCGCCAAAAATGCTCACGCTGATGATGATGGCGATTGGAAGCTTGATGTTATTGGCGACACTTAACGTCGCCGCATTGACATTCAGCGCGCCCCTATTCCAAAGGTAAAAACCAAGTCCTGAGGAAATTACGCCAAGCCAAATCAAAGAAAGCCATTCGGTGCCGGCGGGAATCTCAATGGACGTTGCAAAAAACGCACATAGAATTAAGGCAGAGGCTAGTGCGCCCAGAAAAAACGGCGTCATGAGCTGAAGTACCTCGCATTCACTGCGATCAAACCACCGAGTCCAAAGAATTAAACCAATGGCGAAAAAAAGGTTTGATAATTGGACAAGGCTTGCACCGATAGCGATCTCATTGGAGGCGAGCTCGTTGCCAGCAACAATGAGTCCTCCCATAGTGGCTAAAACCGCCGCGGTAATTAGGCGCAATATGGCGGCTAGCTTAACGGGGTTCTTTTGTGCGAAGTTTGCGAGGATGAGCAGTACTGACATGAGCAGTGGAGTTGTCATCGTGAATAGGGCAACTTCATGGGCTTTGATGTAACGAAATGCCAATGAGTAAGGGCCGTACATCAAACCAATCTGAATCGCGCCACAGATGAAGGCTTGTAAGTTCTTCACTAAATAGAAATGTTGACTACTTGGACTGGATGACAAGCTGTTGGCGTTGTTACGGGCCGTGGAACTGCCTGTCAAAAACCAAGGCGCAAAAAACAAAGCGGCAAAGGCGACTCGGAATGCATTCAGTACGAAAGGATCTAGGTTGATCGTAAGGTTTTTGATGATGCCAAACGAGAAACCCCAGATTATTGAGGCTATGACTAGCCAGAGCATAGAATCTCCTTTTAAGGCCCCCCAAATTACAGTATTCTTGCGGGTCTATGAAGCCTAAAAATAGTCATTCCGAATGTTTACGGTTCGCTTTCCGCGGGCAAGTGCGTGGTTTGCTGTCAGTGTCCATGGCAGTTATTTTTAGTCTGAGCTCGACAGCTTTTCCTTGCAGCGCGGTTGCTAAACGTGGGCTAAACAAAGGTTTTCATTTAGCTGCTAATTACGATTGGCGAGCACATGGGGGCCTTGTCTTTCTTTCACCCCGTGGTCAGCAGAAATTTTCGAAAATACCGTCTCATCATCATTCTGACGTCGGAGAGTTTTGGATCTCTCGTTACGCCAGCTTGACCTTATCTCAGTTTGGTCGCGATTACCCGATGCAGGGCATTAATGAACGTGGCCTTGCCGGTATGGTGCTTGTGGCGCCAGCTCAATATCCGATAATTGGCAAAAGAGGCGTCATTACAGAGAATCTTTGGTTGCAATATCAATTGGACCAGTTTTCTAGCATTCAGGAAGTAGCTGAACATCTAGACGACTTCGGGATTAGAAAAATCTCCGCTGATTTGCACTGGTTTTTGTGTGATGCAAGTGGTGAATGCGCCACAGTCGAATTTTCAGAAGGACAGCGACGCATCTATCGGACTACGGATGACCGTTTGCAGGTATTAACCAACTCGCCAGCATTGGAGTCTTGGGATTGGTATCATGAATGGTCTCAGTCGGGACGAGAATTACCAGTGGGCTATGGCAGTATGGCGCGGTTTACACGTTTGGCGTGGAGAGCCTCTCATGAAAGCAACTTGGATCTGACGGCAGCGTTAGACGATGTCGCGCAAGAGGGCTTTACCGCGTGGCAAACTATTTTCGATTTAAAGCGCCGGGAGATGCTAGTCCGATTAGCGGGAGAAGCCCGGCGTCAGGTCTCTTTTAGAGATCTAGCACTCAACTGTAGCCAAAATTTACCCATGCTTAACCTGGCCAAGCAAGATTGGCAGCCGTATAATGCTGATGATGTTCGCGAGATTTTAAAAGGTGCGACCGAAGGTCTCGCGTACGACGAAGCTCAGCGGATAACCGCAGCTGTAACATCATCAGAACAAGTTATTTGCAAATAATCTTCGGGCTGGTCTACTTGAGATTTGGCTGAGGCCCCGGCCCTTTGAATCAAAATTTCATTTTTAACGCTACGGACTCCAAGGATGTTGGACGTCATTCGTTCAACGAATCGCGCCATGGCTTGCGTGGAGACTGAGCCGCTTAAAGTGACTATTTGGTCATCAACGTGAATCACAAGGTGTGGTGCGGTCAGTGGTTTCAAGTAATTCAGGCCGATCTTTATATCTTTCAATATATCTTCAGCTCGACGCTGGTAGCCTTCACGATTAGCTTTGATGAAATCGGGTCGAAACGAGAGATCCAAAAAAAATGGCGGATTAAATGTTTCGTAATAGTTGCCCATGAGGAGTCTCCAAATTCTGAGAACATAGAGCGCACTCTCAAAACCTACTCCCTCGCCTGCTGTTAGCAAAAATAGTCACTTTTTATGGACGGAAATGAGCTCTTGCCGGGCTAGTGACTAGATCTCCGAAATCCTTTAGAATTAAGGGACGTTAAATACGATTATAAAGATTCATTGTTTGAAAAAAGTTTGAATTTCATAGGTGGCAAAAGTGGCCCGTGGATTTGACAAATCGAGATCGGTGCGGCTTTTGATGGTTACCGTCTTGGGTTTTGCCAGTGGATTGCCGCTGGCCTTATCTGGTACCGCCCTTCAGACTTGGTTGACGATTGATAACGTGGATGTCGCGACCATCGGTTTTTTCAGTTTGGTAGGTTTGCCTTATACGTTTAAGTTTTTATGGGCTCCTTTGATGGACCGTTTTGAGCCTGGCAGTTTTGGAAGAAGGCGTGGATGGCTTTTTTTGCTTCAAGTGGCACTAGCGGGGGCGCTTGCGGTTATGTCTACGCTTTCACCGTCGAGCCAAACACAGTTGGTCGCTAGCGTGGCTTTGTTCGTAGCTTTTTTATCAGCATCTCAAGATATAGTGATTGATGCTTACCGAACTGATGTCTTACATGCTGAGGAACGAGGGTTAGGCTCGTCTTTGAGTGTTTTTGGGTATCGTATGGCCATGATTTTATCTGGTGGTATTGCTCTAGTTTGGGCTGACACGGTGTCGGGTTATGGATGGAGTTGGCCAGAAATTTACAGGATCATGGCTGTGATAATGTTGGTTCTGGCTTTCTTGTCGCCGACCGTTCTTCCGCCTGTTCCTAGCCGCGCAGAAAAACCGACCTCAAACGCACGCAATGATGTTACCGGATTTTTCGCATTGGTTTTGGTTGTGATTGCAGGCTATTTTTTTACGGCCAAAGTGATTACGCCTCTCATCGGAATGTTAGGCGCTTTGCTGACCAATAGTGACAATGCTGGTGCACCAGATCTGAAAAAATGGACTGATCTAATCTCACTTATAGTCGGCCTTGTCATTACGGTCCCATTAGGTTGGCGGGTTTCAGTATGGGCAAAATTTGAGACGTTAAACGTCTCCTTAGCGAACTACTTTAAGATGCCTGGAGCCGTAAATATCTTGATTCTAATTGTGCTCTACAAGTTAGGGGATGCTTTTGCAGGTTCATTGACGTCGCCATTTCTCATTAAGGGGATGGGGTTTGCGCAGGCTGAAATTGGCGTCGTCAATAAAGTGATTGGTATTTGGTTAACAATATTTGGCGCCCTGCTAGGGGGCGTTTTGATGGTGCGTATCGGATTATTTTGGTCTCTTCTAGGGTTTGGCGTCCTCCAAATGTTATCGAATTTGGGTTTTTGGTTGGTGGCTGTTATGGGGCGGGATGCATGGGGTGCGCTCATGATGCCGGCTTTTGATCTTGGATTTGTTTCGCTTAAAGAGGCGACAAGGTTGGATCTTCTGCTCGTGTCGGCGATTGGTTTTGAAAACATCACAGGCGGTATGGGTACGGCCGCATTCGTGGCTCTGTTGATGGCTCTTTGTAATCAAAAGTTCACCGCCACGCAGTACGCGCTTCTTTCTGCTTTTGCGGCGGTTGGTCGGGTTTGGGTTGGCCCCATGGCGGGAGTTCTGGCGACCTCCTTGGGGTGGCCTGCATTTTTTGTTTTCTCAACGATATCTGCGGTGCCAGGCATCTTGATGCTGTGGTCGCTTAAATCCGTGGTTACTAGACTGGACGCCCCTGTGGGGCTGGGATTAGCTGATGACTGATGCACCAAGCATCGCTTTTTAGATATTAAAAAAAACATTCAAAAACCCAATGCTGGTCAGGTCTTTACGGGGCTCTGCGGCGTAATGTGTTTTTATGCTAAAATATAAAAGATTTTTCTGAATAACCTTATCAATTATTTCATCTAACCGTAGGAACGAACTATGTCGGCTCATCGTTGCGTTTGGTTGTCTTTACTGGGTTGCATGTCTTGGAATTTGATTTCTGCTTGTAAACCCAGAAAAGAAGAAAGTCGCGTGCACGCCGCGGATGATTATGGCTCGGCTGCTCCGATGTCGACTCTTGATCTTCATAAGTTTCTAAAGAAGCGAGTAGATGCTCAAGTCGAAAAAAAAGCAATTGATGATGGCGCAAACCCTCGCGAGGATATTTGGGACTACTATGTAGATCCAATCCTTACCAATAAACAGTGGGGTATCAATATAAAAAATCATCGTGAACTTTTCGGTTTGCCGTTGACGTCCCTGCGGCTGCCGGAAGGATCCCCCATACCCGATGTTTGCCCTCCAGCCAATCGCATGCAAGTGGATGGAAAGCCAGCTTGTTTAGCGGCCGATAATTTAATGAGGTACATGTGGGACCCAAAAGGGAAAGGTAGTTATAAAAAAGACGCCAAAGACTGGTTTGTGCATTTGATTCCGCAGTTTTATGGCAGCAAGCAGCCAGCTTTGCAGAGATTTCTAAAAGATGGTGACATGATCGTCTATTTCCATCCTGAGCGTCGTGGCGACGTGCCGGCAGGCGCTACCCAATGGCGAACAACCCATGCCGCCACAGTCATTAAGCGAGATTCAGATGGCGCCGTGATGACGGTCGATACGCCGGCTGGTTATGCCAAGCCTTTTAATGGCGTCGATGCTACGCCGTTCCATGTGTTCCGCTTCGTTCCTCGAAGCTATCAAGACTGGTCAGTTGTTGACGAGTATGGACGTCAGATTGCCAGGTGGGGAACCCTTGGTTTTGACCAGTTTAAATTTGAAGGCAATTATGGGGTGATGGCTGGCGCCATGAGACTTCCGGCTGACATGGATCGGTTCGCCGATAACTACATTAAGTCGGCACGAGACGCATCTGTTGGTCAGGTTTTACCTAATATGTACTGCGCTTGGTTTGCGTGGACAAATCTAAACCTTGGTTGGATGCGCCCTTTTAGTCCTTCCGGTTTGGGTGATCAAAGATATCGATCACTGGCTGGTAAAAAATTTGAGGACGCAAGAGCATCCCATGTGTTTGCCGAGGGGGATTTCGACAAAGGCTATGCGGTACCAAAGTCCCTACAAAATCGCCTTACTAAAAAAGAAAGTTTCGCATTGATGCCCATGACGGCCCCAGAACTGCTTTTGGGTTTTCTTGACCGAGTTGTGGGACGTACAGCTGATGTGTCATCGCCGCAAGAATTTATTGGAATGGCAAAAGTTAAAGCGGGGATGTTGGCGGGGATTTTGGCAGATCCAAACAATATTCGCACGATCCAAAATGAGGCACGCCTTGTGGCTCAGTACGCGGGTGCCGCAGCGCCAACTCCTCAGCAGACACAAGGGGTTGATGAATACAACGGCAAGGTCATCACAACGATTCAAACGTTTGCTAAATTGTTTGATGATCTCGCAAACGCGGTTGCCTCGGGACAGATGGATTACAAGTTAGCTCTGAAGAGTATTAGTGATGAGTTTTTAGCCGTTGTTCGGCGAGAATGGACGGATAAGTTAGACGTTTCAAGGAAATGGATCCCACCCTATGGTTTCATGCACCATGCGGAGTACGGTTACGAAAACTATAACGTGCAGGAAAAGGGTCATCCGGTTTTGGTTTATGTTGGAACCGTAATGCATGAAAAGTTTTTGCGTAAAAAAGGCGAAAAACCTGGCAACAAACCACTCTCAATGATCACGCCCATTGAACCCTCTGCTCAGGATCAGGAGCTTGATCAAGAGATTTATAAAGCATTGGGTTGTGAGGTTAAAAATGATGGCAATGGCTGGAAGGCATTATTGCAGCATCTTAAGCCGAATGGAACACCACCATGTGGACGTTCGCCGAGGGGGCTTGAGAAAATGACTCAAGCTGAGTTTGATGCGCTTGTTACAATGTTGAAAGATTGGGATGTAAAGTCACCGCCAAGTGAACGGGATATCTTTATTCGCAATACATTTGGTCTTGATCCAGTGATTGCACGCAGATTATTGGCAAGTTACTGGAATGATCCGACCAAAGCATTTAAAGTGTCATTGTATGAAGGTGAGGCTTCAACGATCGATACAGCGGTTTTAAATATTAGAATTTTACTAAGCACGGACTCAGTAAAATTGAATCCTGCTCCTGCGGAATCCGAGCTTTACCTTAAAGTTGGGCACCCGCGGCGAAAGACGGCGATGCCGTGCCTGGCTTTCACAAAAGTGGAAAGCGGGTCTTGTCGTCGCGGAGCGTGGGCAACGGCATTCAGGGATTAGTGCTGGCCTACTCGAGAGTATTTATAGATTGATAAGAAATAGTTATGGTTAGACCTTCGTTTTAGGTCTTTTCTCGCAGGGTTCATTTTTTAGTATTTCATTCATAAATTCATTGGCCTGCAAGGATTTTAAAGCCCCTCTTGGGTGATTTGGCTTGCGGGCCAATGGTTTAATTATTATACATCTGGTCTTGGCAATTAAGGCTCACTTTCCATCTCACGCTGATCTATAAACCAACCCAAATAAGCCACGGGTTGAAGTATTCTCTTCTCGACCGCCCCGGAAGTAAATGGCCGACATTTTTAACTTATTTTTTTTGGGGAGGATCTATGTCCCGGAACAATCTTTTTCGTTTCTTCACAATCAACTTGGTCGCAGTTTTTTGCTGCCAGATCATCGGTTCGTCGCAGTCTCTGGCGTGTTCCACATTTAGCTACTTGGAACAGGGTCGGGCTTTTGTCGGCAAGTCATACGATTGGGACAAAGAACAAGGTTTTCTTTATGTCAATAAGCGCGGCGTAAAGAAGTCAGCACTGCAGGTTTTTCCAACGGATCGTCCATTGTCTTGGACCTCTAAATACGGAAGTTTGACACTGAACCAATACGGTCGTGAGTTGCCCAATGCCGGAATCAACGAGGCGGGTCTTGTGGTCGAAGTTATGGTTTTGGGTGGAGCAAAGTTTCCCGCGCCAGATGAAAAATTATCAGTAAATGAGAGCCAGTGGGTTCAGTATATGCTGGACATGGCGGGCTCAGCGAGCGAAGTCGCGACGCTTGCAAGGCAGGCAAGACTGGCGAAAATTCTAATCCCTCTTCATTATATGGCGTGTGATACGACTGGCGCTTGCGTGGCTGTCGAGCCAATCGGAGGTGATTTGGTTGTCACCGATTTGACCTCACAGGGTAATAAAGTTATGACCAATGACTCCTACGATAGAAGTATGAGCTATCTCAAAGGCTTCGATGGTTTTGGTGGTAATCGGCCAATTCCTACATCCAAGGGATCCCTGGACCGATTTGTAATAGCGTCAGATCATGTTAAAAGGGCAAACAACATGAACGCTCAAGACGGTGTTAAGTTCGGTTTCGATGGCATTGAGCGTGTGGCGAGTTCGGCGACCAAGTGGCGCGTGGTTTATGATCTGGATTCTCGAACTGTCAATTTCGCAACACAGTCCGAAACAGGCGTGAAAAAAGCCAATTTGACTGGATTTGATTTCGACTGTCGAACAGATGTCAAAGTTTTCGATATGGGATCAAGTACAGCTGGCGATGTTAGCGATAAGTTCTCTGATTATTCATCCGATGAAAATAGTCGTTTGGTTCGCGAAAGTCTTGGCGGAAGCGTGCCTGAGGCATTGCTCAAGGCTGCCGAGTCCCTGCCAGACACCACTGAGTGCGTTCAGTAAAACGTCAAGAATATGGAGTAAAAATGCACTGGCTTTATTTGGCGGTCGCGATTGTGGCTGAGGTCATTGCTACCTCGGCCCTTAAAGCTTCGGAGGGGTTTACCCGCCTGGTGCCGTCAAGCATCGTAGTCTTTGGTTATGGGATCGCCTTTTATTTCTTATCACTTACGCTAAAGACTCTTCCTGTTGGTGTGGCGTATGCGGTTTGGTCAGGTCTTGGTGTTGTTTTGGTATCTTTGGTTGGATTTTTGTTTTTGGGCCAGAGAATTGACATTTCAGGTGCTGTCGGTATTGGGCTGATTGTTGCCGGAGTTGCCGTATTGAATCTATTTTCTGCCATGAACCCGCACTGACTTAGAATCTAAAATAGTCGTTGTGCGAAGATTTTTTGATGCCACTTTTAGTCGGTTCCGTCTGCGAACTAAGACACGTCTTCAGCGAGTTTTTGTTCTGGGATTTTTTATAGGCAGGTTACTGTATCAAAGTGCCAGCCTTACGGACTACTGCGTCGGCTTAAATTCTAAAACCATTTTGAGAAAACTGTCATCCACTTCGCAAGATATGGGCGCACGAGGTCGCCAACCGTGGTGAAATATCCCCCAGCATAGAGGTTTCCAGAGCCATCAATGGCAATGGAAGTGACCCGATTGTTTACACCACTGCCAAAAGCGCTCCATGAAGAGCCGTTCCACTTGGCGATAGAGTTGGCGGGTACGCCTCCAGCGGTCCCGAATTCACCTCCAGCATAGAGATTTCCAGAACTATCGACGGCAAGGGCAAAGACGTGGGAGTTCACGCCGTTTCCAAGTGAACTCCAGAAGGAGCCGTTCCACTTGGCAACATGGTTGGCGGGAGAACCGCCGGCCACTGAGAAATACCCTCCGGCATATAGGTTGCCTGAGCTGTCGACGGCGAGGGCGTAGACTTGATCATTTATCCAATTTCCGGGAACACTCCAGGAAGACCCGTCCCACTTGGCAAGATGTGTGCAATTGATATTTACACAACCAAAATCGCCTCCAGCATAAAGATCACCTTGGCTATTAACAGCAAGGGATAAAACTGAGCCAACCAATTCGTTTCCAATCGCACTCCAGGTGGATCCGTCCCACTGGGCGACAGAGCCGACTGGGACTCCGCCGGCGTTCTGGAATTCTCCTCCCGCATAGAGGTTTCCCGCAGCGTCAATGGCCAAGGTGTAGACAATGGGTGGCTGCCCGTTGTCTGTCCCGGAGACTCCAGTCCCTAAAGCGCTCCAGGAAGAGCCATTCCACTTGGCAACACCGTTGACGGTAACACCACCGGCGGTGCTAAAGCTCCCACCAGCATAAAGATTCCCTGCACTATCGAGAGCAAGGGCAAATACTTCACTGTCCATCCCCGTTCCAAGTGGACTCCAGGAGGAGCCATTCCACTTGGCAACACTGTTGACAGTTACTCCTCCTGCGGTCGAAAAATTACCTCCCGCATAGAGATTGCCAGAGCCGTCTACAGCGAAGGCATTGACGCGATCGTTCAGCGCTGTCGCGTTGCCTCCCGAGGCGGCAAAGCTCGGAGGGGCTTTGGCGGTGAATGAACCCATGCCGATATAAGATGTTTCACTAGCATTGCTATTTTTGGCGTATACCGAGTACGAGTTGCCTTGTGTGGTTGCCGAAGAGGTCGTCGCCGTGAGTATATTGCTGCCGGCGACCAATGCAGTTGGCGTGTTTAGAACAGTGCCGCTGGTGTCGCTGAAAAGACTTACGGTGTCGCCCGAGTCGAGCGTAAATTTGACACTTGGAAACCACGTGACAGTCGGATAATTTGTCGTATCAGGAAAGCCCTCAATGGCCAACGGTTTGATTGTATTGATCGTGTAGGTGAATGCCGTGACGGCTGAGCTGGAATAGCCAGTCTTGCAGGCCATAGCTTTGATAGTCATAGACGCTGTGATAGGTACAGCACCAGTGGCGCTGGCACATGTTGGCGCACTGCCATCTGCTGTCCAGTGGATCACGGCAGCCGTTGTGAAGGAACTCAGCGTCGCCGTGTGTGATGTCACATGATATTTGCCCTCGGGAAGATTCGTCGCGGGTGTCGCAACGACCATTGTGTAAGTTTCTGACGCCACAGCAGAGGCAATGAAATCGGCTGTGATGGCAACGGCCTTCAGCGTCGTGGTGGAGGAAATGGTGATAGCTCCAGAATAGAGGGTTTTCGTGCTGTCGGGGTTAGATCCGTCAGTAGTGTAGTAGATGGAGCTACCGGCAGTAGCAGACGACAATGTGACTGACTGATCGTTATTGAAGGCACCCGTTGTGACGGACATGATCGGCGTTGCGATTGCGCTAGTGATGGTGTAGGCAGCAGCTGCCACAGCTGAGTCAGAATAATTAGGTTTGGTAGCGAAAGCTTTAATTGTTTGCGTCGATGATACGGTGATGGCTGCCGTGTAAACGTTAGATCCTGCAGTCGGTGTTGACCCGTCGGTGGTGTAATAAATGGTAACACCTGGTGTTGTCGAAGAGATGCTAACCAACTGTGCGGTACTGTAATCTCCAGCGACGGGGTTAAACGTCACAGCGTCAATAGCGTTGTTCGATACCGCCGTCACGTCAAAGCTCGCGAGAGTTTTCACTCCATCTATCATTAGAATTGATTTGATCGTGCTTGCCGTATCATCTGGGACTTTAAATATGGCGCTGGTGGTGTCGAGGACTGTGAGTGTCGAGTCTTTGGTGCCGCTATCTGAGAGCACCACGCGAGCGATCAGATTTTTGGCGCGGGTCGGGAACTTCTCCCCCGTGAGCGTTACCGTGTCGCCACCTTTTGGGTTTGCAGGTTGAGCGCCAGCTATGACTGGGGTACTTTGAATGATTCCAGATCTCTGAGCGCTGATTTGGTTTTTGAACTCGCACGCGCTCAAAGACGTCATCGTTAACACGATGATCAATATCCGGAGTTTTTTCGAAACACCACCGAGAAAATGCATCTAAACTCTCCCTAAAACCAACCTTAAGTTACTCGGCCACTATGGAGGGCAGGCTTAACTGGGGCCTAATCGGAGGATGCAAGTATCTGAAAATATTGAAAAAAAATGATCTAGGAATTGAATTTTAGGATGACCTTTAAGGTCTTTCTTCATTGGGGAGAATCGCACACGAAAGAACTCTAAAATACTAATTTACCAGAACAAAAACCCTTGCCAGTTTTACTGCCGTTGATTGTCTAGCAAGACGGTGAGCTCTAGTATGTTTGATTGTTGCCGTATTGAATCTATTTTCCGCCATGAACCCGCACTAATTCACATTGGGCAAATAGAACTGCCCAAACGAAGTTGCAAATGTTCAGTTGAAAATTTTGGAGGCGCCGACCGGATTCGAACCGGTGTGAAAACGATTTGCAATCGTTTGCGTAGCCACTCCGCCACAGCGCCATGATTAACCGAACGAAAAGTAAAACAAAAGGCCGGGGTTTTGACAACTTAAATTGTCCAAAAAGCCTTGAGGCTTTGAGTCGTAAACGGCCCCAGTTTAGTGCTGACCGACCTTGCAGCCTGTTTCGACGGAAGCCATTATGTCATCCCGCGGAATCAGTTCAGTTGGTAAGTGAGCGCGACGAAGATTGGCATTGTAAAGAATGGCCCCTCGGAGCTTGGCGTAGTCCAAATCAGCATCTTCCAGGCTCGCATTGGTGAAATTTGCGCCTTCAAGGTTCGCGTTCCACAGGGAAGCTCCATTGAGCGTAGCATTCGTAAAATTTGCGTCTTTTAAGTTGCTGTAGCTCAGGTTGCAGCCGCTGAGGTCACAGTTGCTGAAATCAATTTTCATGAGGTTGGCTTTCCGGATGTCCGTATCTTTAAAATCACGAACGCCCTCTGCAAGCCATTCCATCACTTCTTTACGGGTCAATGTAATTGTTTTGTCTTTCACCATTTTTGCACTCCTTGAATTGATGAGCTCGTTCGAGCACACCTGTGACCTTGCTGTTCCGTATTATTTCGCCATGAGGCGAGCTACGTCCAGCATCCTCCAGCTGAAGCCTGTTTCGTTATCGTACCACGACAAGATTTTCACCAGCGTGCCATCAAGGACCTTTGTGGAGTCACCGTCGATGAAGCTTGAATGATTATCGCCATTAAAGTCTACCGAGACCAACGCTGCGTCCGTATAACCTAGGATACCTTTGAGTGGTCCATTTGCAGCGTCTCTTAAAAGTTTGTTCACGTCTTCTTTAGAGGTTTGTTTAGAAACCTCGAATGTGACGTCTACAAGGGAAACATTTGGCGTTGGGACCCGAACAGCCATTCCGTCTAGTTTGCCTTTTAATTCTGGGATGACCAGGCCGATGGCTTTTGCCGCGCCCGTTGAGGTTGGAATCATCGATAGCGCAGCGGCGCGTGCGCGGCGCAAGTCTTTATGGGGAAGGTCAAGGATGTTTTGATCATTTGTGTAGCTGTGTACGGTGGTCATAAGACCGCGCTTAATCCCGAGGGCATCATTCAGCACTTTTGTAAATGGGGCTAAACAGTTGGTCGTACAGCTGGCGTTGGATACGATCTTATGTGATTTTGGATCAAGTTTTTGGTGGTTCACGCCATAAACAACAGTGATGTCTTCGTCAGTTGCTGGGGCTGAAATTAAAACGCTGCGAGCGCCTGCTTTGATGTGCCCCTCAGCATCTATCTTTTTTGTGAATATGCCAGTGCATTCAAATACTACGTCAATATTTTTATCTTTCCAGGGCAATTCAGGTACTGCCTTAATTTTTGATACTGAAATCTTACGGCCATCGATTGATAAACTGGAATCATCAAAAGTTACATCAGCATCCAGTACGCCGTGTACAGAATCGTATTTCAAAAGATGAGCGAGTGTCTTTGTATCTGTCAGGTCATTGATATGAGTAATCTCAATATCCGAGTTTTTCTTACTGAGGGCGGCTCTTAGGACTGAGCGTCCAATACGACCAAAACCATTGATGCCGATTCTTAAGGTCATAGTTTGCGAAACTCCATCACTCCGGGAAAACGTTTATCATGGGCGGGCAAACCTACGCGGCGATGGTGCGGCTTGAACCCGTGGGTACCTCTTATAACACCCATGTAGAATCTAAGAAAGGGGCTAAAATGTGAGTTTTTTCCCTTAGGATAAGGCTCGGCGGAGGGTCTGCAGGGTCGCCGTAATATCCTTTTCGGTGATTTCGAGGTGCGTCACGGCTCTGATTCTTCCATGCCCAAGGTGGGTCAATAAAATGCCTTGCTGACGGAGGGTGCTGACCAAAAAATCAGCATCCTTGACGGTAAAATAAAGAATATTTGTCCAAATTTCTGGCAGGCTTGCGGTCACAGGCAGGCCATCCTCGGTCATCTTCGAGATACCGTCAAAAAGAGCTTTAAGGTGTTCATGATCGGTCTTTAGGCGCTGACGATTGTGTTGTACGGCAAAAAGAGCACCTGCCGCTAGGTAGCCTGCCTGCCTCATCCCTCCGCCCCAGCGTTTGCGAACTTTTCTTGCCCGGTCGATAAACTCTTTGCGACCGAGTAAGGCGCTGCCTACGGGGGCGCCAAGGCCTTTGCTAAAGCAAACTGAGACCGAGTCAAATCCTCGAGTTAATTCCTTTTCGCTACAGTTAAGAGCAGCTGCAGCGTTCCAAATTCTCGCGCCATCGCAATGAAGGGTGAGGTTGTGGAGATTGCACTGCCCCTGAATGCGGTCAAGGGCAGTGCGGTCAAGGGTTCGTCCTGAACCCCGATTATGTGTGTTCTCCACCACGACAAGTTTCGTTGAAGCGTAGTGAAGCCAGTCAGGCTTAATGCGGCTCTCAATCGCAGTGTCAGACCAATTATCTTTAAGGGGTATGAGATCAAATTGCACGCCGCTTTGGGCCGCAGCCGCACCCGCCTCATAAAGAAATACGTGGCTGTCTTCCTCGGCTAAAATACTGTCGCCATGTCGCGTGTGGCAGTTTATTGCAATTTGGTTTGCCATGGTTCCTGAAGGCGTGAATAACGCGGCTTCAAAACCAAATAAATCGGCAACGGTGCTTTCCAGCTTATTCACGCTGGGATCCTCGCCATACACATCGTCACCGATGGCGGCGTTCATCATTGCTTTTAGCATTTCTGGAGTCGGTTTGGTGACAGTGTCTGATCTTAAATCTATGTGCGGAGGCATTATAACTCTGGATGCTTTTCGGAGTCAGGGTTGGTTTGAGCCTTAGGAAATGGAATGATGTTACTGGAGCGAAGACCTTCTTGATTTCGGGCTGTAGCGCCTTGCCGTTGTGTAATAGTCGGAGTTTTGGCGGCATGTTTTGATTTATTTGTTGATACTGGAGCGGGATCAGCTGCTTTGACATAAAGAGTTGCTAATCCGCCGCCATCAAGGAGGCGACCAGCAGCGAGACCTGCTCTCACAAGATGGGCGGTTTTAGCATCAAGTCGTGCTAGTTCTGGCAAACGATCACAGTCCAAAGTTTTTTTGGCGCGGAGCACCACCAGCATGGCATCGTCCATGTGACCGCCGTGTAGGTAGGCTCGCACGAGTAATGTGTAAAAATCTTCGAGAACGATGCGGATGGGGCGTGATTTTGGCTGATGAACAAAGGCGTTCTCAACTCTGGTGACAAGAAACTCTAGCTGGAATACCGCTGAATCGAAGTTCCCAAGGCGCCAATCAATGGCGGCTTTCATAAAGCGACTGAGCAGTCCTTGCGGGCTAAGCACCCAGATGTACCAAAAAACATTGCCGAGATATAATGTTCCCCGCAGAATGCCTAACGGCCCCAAGATAAGCCCCCATAGCACCAAGATTGCGGCAGCAACCAGGTCATTGAGGGCTATTAAAAATCCACGTCCACCAGGGGTTTGATTCGTCATAGTGGGATCGGTATACCGTATTCGGTGACCGCTTTGCAACAAAGAGTCGGACCCGTCCCAGATAGGGTTTAACAGCCCGTATTGCTTAAATAATTTTTTAGTTTTGCCTCTTGGTCAACGCCAGAACAGCTATCGATAGCCGTTTGAATCGCGGTAATTTGGCTGGCGGCTGCTTGATCGGTTGAGGACGAAGAGCCGCCTGAAGCGAACGCGGTTGCAGCGCTTGCAAGTTGACTGAGAATGGTGACGGCATCACCCGATGACATGGCCAACAGTTCGGCGGTCGACACTACTCCGTCCCCGTTAAGATCATATTTCTTTGTGCGAAGGGTTAGGGATGCGGTTTGAAACATGGCAATTTTCAGCACGTCTGCAGTCGTGCGGCTGTCTGATGGAATAGTTATCATCAAGGCAACAGCTTGATCCACATCACTAATATTATTGTCCGTAGCATCTGGCAGGATTGAAAACAGTGCGGTTACTTCGTTGGACGACGACGTACCATTTTCTGAGTTTGAGGCCATGTTCTGGGCCAATGTCAGAGCATTGATGCCTGCACGCTCGGCATAGGCTAGGGCAAGAATTGATACATAGACCCAATTCGTGGAATCCTCCTCGAGGGCTTTTGTCAGAATATTGATTGCTTTGTTGGGATCTCCCTCTTCCAGCGCGATTGTCGCATCTTCCGCAGGATCTTCACGTTCAAGCGTGGCCAAGTGATTCGGTCCACAGCTGAACATCAAGCCAAGCATTACAATTACGGCGATTGTTTTATTCATTGCAAAATTCTCCCAATCAAAGTCCAAGGGTTAGCCGGAAGAAAAGGCGTCTATCAGGCCTGACGCCTGCACGCTCAGCCATTTCTTGAATATAGACTCCGGCATCAAATCTGAAGAACCGCAAATCAACATACATGCCGCCACTCGACCATCCTTCAGAAAGCCCAGCCGTAAACCCAATGGTGTCGAGGACAGAAAGGTCTCCACCAAGGTGAAGTTTTTTAATGGTGGATTTATTGATTTGACTAGACACGTCCCAAAGTTCAGCCATCAATTTGAATTTGCTCATTTTGGATTGCGGCTGTATGGCGACTCCTAAATTTATCACTTGCTTCAACCCGTCCGGCGCATCGGCTTCGTCGGACATTTTTCTAAATGGGGCGGCACCGACATTGCTTATGGTTGCAGCAACAGAGGGCTGAAGTAATCCGGGTAACTTGTAAATCACACCAAGATCAACACTAGTGCCCATACCAGCTTTGAGCATATCCGATGAGTCCATGTTCCCAATGGAATCTGCATCGGTGACGTTGGCATCAAATTTTACATCACCACGGTGAAGGTATTTAACATTTGCGCCCACGAAAAGTGACTTGTTCAAAAAGTCTTGTGCCAGTGCAAAGGCAATACCATTACTTGTGACTAGTCTTGCTTTGACTGCTTCAAGACCACCAGCTTCGGGGGATTTATAAACGAGGATATCGGTGGTTTGCCCGTTAAAGATGGAGAGTGCCGCTCGTCTGAAAACCAGGGCTGTTGCGTTGTAAAGACCAAGATGTTGATTTTTTCCAACACGCTTTCTAAGGATGGCCGCCGTGTCTGCGTTCTCGTCTTGCAACTCTGTTACCATGTTGCGAGCATCATCGCTGAACTCAAACGATGGACTAAGAAATACGGCGCGACTAAATATTCCCTGTCCTTGTGCTAGGCCAGCCGGGTTGTAGAAAATTGCCTCATAGTCATCAGCAACGGCTAATCCGGTGTCACCGCGTCCCAAATAGTGCGAACTGCGATAGATGCGTTGTGCATCTTCCGCAAAAACATCAGACGCAAAAAAAACTGCGGTCATCGCAAAAATTTTAAGCGCCTGTTTTACGCTCCGGAATGGGTGCCGCATGGAAATCAATCCTCCAGGAAGGTTGCACAAAGGCGACCTGAAGCAGAGGATCGGATTAGCTGGCTGAAAATTAAGAGGAAAAGAAAGTTAGATAGAATAAACCAATGAATCCAGACGCTTAAAAAGCGAGAGGCCGGTCTAGCCGGCCCCTGGAGCTTTGTCGCCTAAGGTGAAAGTGTATTTTTGGTAGAAAGCTTAAGAATTTGCCAGAACTTGTAGATAAAACGGTCCCAGTTAAGGGGAAGGGATTCAAACTAAATTGCGACGACAAAGCAGTTAAAACTGACGAGCTTTTAACGGGTTGTCGCGGACTGGTCAAGATTTATTCATAGGCCAATTGGCCAGTTTTGCAGTTTTTTCAAACAGCAAAATTGCAATAATTCTCGGAAATTACAACAAGCCCTCAAAAACCTTATGATTTTTACCGTAAATTACCCAAGAAGGAGTGTTGGGGATTATGAGCAAAAGCGTGAACAGGGATTTCCAAAGGGGCTCGGAAGCCGTTCATGCCCTGGAGCGGTTACTTCTGGCCGCTGATTCACCGGGCATCAGGCTCGCAGCGGGACTAGCTCTCGAACTGTTACTAAAAAAAGGGCTTATGGGGCGTTCGCTACATAGTCGTACGCAATTGCCTGTTTCCTTTGCGGTGAGCGTGACGGTTTTGTCG
>JBIJBX010000017.1:0-21059 GCA_044344995.1 Oligoflexales bacterium
CACTCGCCGAGCAGCCTGATGGCCTAGTGCCCCGACTTTTGACAAAGATGGATATAAACCCAGAAGATCTGGCGTCTCAAATACAGTCCGAGTTAACTCGGAAAACCCGCCTTGGTGGCCCTGGCTATGATCCCACGAGGATTTTTCTTAGCCAGCGGCTTTCAAGGATTTTGATAGACGCTGAGAAAGAGGCGGAGCGATTAAAAGACGAGTACGTATCTGTTGAGCACATCTTCCTTGAACTCATAAAAAATTCTCCCAACACTTCGCTCGCTAAAATATTCGCAAGCGTAGGACTAAATCGCCAAAATTTTTTGCAAGCACTGACTAGCGTGCGAGGAAGCCAGCGCGTCACCAGCGCCACACCGGAAGGTAGTTATGAGGCTCTTACTCGTTACGGGCGGGACCTCGTCACAGCGGCACGTGATGGAAAACTAGATCCAGTAATTGGACGCGATGAGGAGATCAGACGCGTCATCCGCATACTTTCGCGCAAAACAAAAAATAATCCCGTGCTGATTGGCGAGCCCGGCGTCGGTAAGACAGCGATTGCTGAGGGACTTGCCCATCGCATAGTTCGTGGCGACGTACCAGACGGCCTTAGAGAACGTACAATTTTCTCGCTTGATATGGGCAGCCTGATCGCAGGGGCAAAATATCGCGGCGAGTTTGAGGAACGCCTTAAGGCGGTATTGAACGAGATTAAAAGTAGCAATGGCCGTATTATATTGTTTATCGATGAATTACACACAATTGTTGGAGCTGGGAAATCTGAGGGCGCCATGGACGCTGGCAACATGCTTAAGCCCATGTTGGCGCGCGGTGAACTTAACTGTATCGGCGCTACAACTTTGGACGAATATCGCCAACACATCGAGAAAGATCCAGCCCTCGAAAGACGATTTCAGCCTGTCTACGTTGAGCAGCCCTCTGTTGAAGACACCATCTCAATCCTCCGGGGTCTTAAAGAACGCTTTGAGGTTCATCACGGCGTGAAGATCCACGATCACGCCTTAGTAAGCGCCGCAACACTATCTCATCGTTATATTACAGAGAGATTCTTGCCGGATAAGGCTATTGACCTGGTTGACGAAGCCAGCGCTATGATTAGAACCGAGATGGACTCGCTACCGACTGAAGTCGACCAGGCGCAGCGGCGTGTTATGCAACTCGAGATTGAAGAGGCTGCTCTCAAAAAAGAGAAAGACAAAGCAAGCGTGGAACGCCTGCAATCCCTCCAAAAAGAGCTCCAGCAAGAAAAGGAAAAACTTCACACGCTCAGAGCGCAATACGACGCCGAAAAAACTAAACTACAGGGTCTGACGGGACTTCGTTCTGAGATCGAACAGGTCAGAAAAGAGATCGATCGCGCCGAGAGAGCGTATGATTTAAATAAAGTGGCAGAGCTCAAACACGGGAAACTCCCGTCTCTCATGCAACGATTGCAGGAGGAGGAAACCAAACTCTCCAAAAGTTCTGGCGCTGGATCGCGCTTATTGAGGGAAGAAGTTACCGACGATGAAATCGCTGAAATTGTGGCGAAATGGACTGGCATCCCAGTCAAAAAACTAGTCGAGGGCGAGCGGGAGAAGTTACTAAAACTCGACCAAATCTTACACGAGCGCGTAGTTGGGCAAGACGAAGCAGTGCAATTAGTCGCGGATGCAGTTATCAGAGCTCGCGCGGGAATCAAAGACCCCAAAAGACCGATCGGCAGCTTCATGTTCTTGGGGCCAACAGGTGTAGGTAAGACTGAACTTGCTGAAACGTTGGCGGAAAATCTATTTGACAGCGAAGACAACCTCATCCGCATCGATATGTCTGAATACATGGAAAAACACTCCGTCAGTCGATTGATCGGAGCTCCCCCTGGATACGTTGGTTATGATGAGGGCGGTCAACTCACAGAAGCCGTGCGCCGCAGACCTTACAGTGTGCTGTTATTTGACGAGATTGAAAAAGCGCATCCCGATGTGTTCAATATTCTTCTGCAGCTGCTGGACGATGGTCGGCTGACTGACAATCAGGGACGGGTCGTGAACTTTAAAGACACCGTCGTGATTATGACCAGCAATATCGGCGCACACTTCTTGCTTGAAGGGGTCGATGCTCAAGGCGATTTAACAGAGTCGGCACGGAAAAGTGTGATGGAAGCGCTTCGCGCACATTTTAGGCCAGAACTCTTGAATCGTATCGATGATATCGTACTGTTCAAACCTCTGAAAATTGACGAGGTGAAGAAGATCGTGAAGCTATTAACAGTATCTCTATCAAAACGGCTAATTGATCGTCACATCAATTTGAATATCAGCGACAATGCCATTGGGCATATCGCAAAGTCAGCCTATGATCCCGTTTATGGTGCACGCCCGCTAAAGAGATATCTGCAGCGCGACCTGGAAACAAAAATCGGCCGCGCTCTGCTTGCAGGTGGCATCCGTGAGGGATCAACGGTTACAGTGGATGTCAAACCTGGAGAAGCATCCCAAGGCGAGCTCTCAATAACGGTGACTGGGAGCTAACCTAACCTAGTAGGATAAAAATTCGGTGGCCTGTTAGTTATCTGATTTTGTCGTTTCGACGTCCCTTAATTCACGAAGCATCATGAACTTGAGCTCACCGTCGTATTCCTTGAGGTTAATGCTCAGGCGAGCTACCGTTGTAACGGCAGTCTCAGAAAACGTTGCACTGCCATCTTTTGATTCCGTAAAAATATAACAGCCAGGACAACGCGCCGCCATGGCCTCTTTGAACCGAAAGGATCGAAGCGTCTTGTCAGACGAAGCTTTCAGATCAACAATAATCTTGTCTGGACTAGCTCCTGCGATTAGCTCGGAAATGCAGATCCTGTAGGTGTCTTTAGCAACCTGGGCCATATCATGTTCTGTAATATTGGTGTCAGCTTTGGTGATTCTGAAACAACCAGAATAAAGCCCCGATGATTTTTCATCCTGCTTATGTTCAGCAGACTCGACGTCAGAACGTGACAGGCTCCGCTTTTTGTTATCCTCCAACGATGTTAACTGACCCGCTGGCTCTGTGGCCCTACAGGATGAAAATATCGCGGTCACAGCAAAAAGAACAAACACAGACTTAAATTTCATGAGAAGCCTCCATCAGCTTGTCGCGAGGATTAAAACACAGGATAATTTAGTGCAAATTACGCTTCAACCAGTCCTGCCAGACACTTATGGAACGGCGATACAAGATTAGCGCTACGACTTTTTGATCAATGGGAAGTGCCTTTATCAATCGTCTCATCTCCTGGAAATCACTGCTAGAGAAGAATTTCACAGCAAATTTAGCCATGGGGCCGTTATTTTCTGCTTTTATTTTGAAATCTGCAGAGTGATAAAAGGTTTCGATCTCGGAAAGATCTTCTTGATCGAATAAAATGTGATTACCACGAATCGCCTCGGAATAGATTACTTTCCAAACCATCGGTAGAGGCAACGGGGGTACAGTTGTTTCGAACAAATTCTCATACATTGCGGCATTGTTAATTTCTCTTTGCATCGGTTCCAGCTCCTCGTCAGCGGCAGATTAGGAATGCCCACAGCATCAGCCAAGTCCTCGCCTAGAATCCGGCAAGGATGAGACCATGGTTGCAATTGGGTAGCCACCTGTTGGACTGCTTAACCATATGTTTTTATTGGATTTTATTAATTATGGGTGTCGCAAAAGTTGACAGTTTGCTCACCAGTTAGACACAAATCAACTGCGATATCGTGGGGTTCAGTCTTGAGCGAACCAGAGCAGAAGCAAGGGGGGAAAACTACGCCGACAATCAAGCTCAGCCCCTGACGATGACGGCAAAGCCAGCGATCATAATATCCACCGCCAAAACCCAGCCGCCCCCCATGTTGATCAATCGCAATAGCAGGCACCACAGCCACATCACCAGGCTTTGGGACCATTTCGAGAGCATTGGAAGCAGGTTCCATGAGGCCTAATGCGCTTTCAATCAATTCATCGCCGGGAGACCATAGATGAAATGTCATATTCGCTCCCAATTGGACCCTGGGCAGAGCTATGTGCAATCTTGCTTGGTGGAGAAACGACAAAAGATCTGGCTCACCCTGGAGTGGGTGATAGAGGTAAATCGTCCCATCCAGGGATCGCCGATGCAAGTTTTGTAGTAAGTCATTTACGATTTGCTGGGACCACAGTTTGGCAAGATCAGCTGGGATCGAGTCGCGGAGTCTGCGGTAGTGCTGTCGCTGAATTGATTTTGACATGAGATGACTATAATAATTCCGCTAATACAAAAAAACCACCGGGTTTTAACCCGGTGGTCGATATCTCGATTCGATCGTCTGGATTACTGAATCGTAACCGCGATTGGCTGAGTGAATTCCCAGCGTCCTGAGACCTCAGAGAACGCGCCCAGGCGGAGTTGGTATTGACCAGCGCCGACACCGTTAAGCTGAACCTGGGAACCGGAGCTAGAGAATTTAAACATTGGGTTCGACCAATCATCACTTTGATTCAGTTCGACGCGGTAATAAGCGACGCCTTTGTCGCCGGTCCATGCCACGACTCCACCACTTCCAGCCAGCGCAGCGCCAGCCGCAGGAGCAGATAGTGCGATGTTTCGGCGGATGGGAGCGGCGACCGAGAAGGAACGCACATCACTAGCGCCACCTTCAGACTCAACTTTCCAAAACCATTGGCCTGGCCATGGATGATGGAAAGCATAACTGGAGCCAGAAACTTTTACGCGCATGACTTCAGGCTGCATACTGCTGTGACGGGAAAACACAACTGTGCCCGGACCACCACCCCAGCTAAACATCGCAGCACCTTGAGTTTCGTCGTAGGCAAGCGATGCACCATTTTCTGGAGAGCTCAGAGAAATTGACCCTGTTGCAAGAGGAGCTGGAGCCTCAGCAGATGGGGCAGCAGCAGTGGCGTCTGTCGCAGGCGCTTCAGCAGTCGGTGCAACATCCGTGGCAGCAGGGGTCTCTTCACCAGGTGCCACTTCACCAGCAACATCGTCTTCAGCAACTTCTGCTCCCTCTTCACCCTCACCGCTTAGCAACAGCCAACCGATCAAAAGAAGAGCGACAACGCCGACTCCAGCAAGGATGTAGCGATTGCGGTTAGAGCTACCGAAACTGCCATCTTTGAATATTTGTGACACCGCATTGGTGTTGGTTCCAAAATTACTGGTGAACTCTCCCTTCAAGTCCGCGGTAAACGGATTGCTCTGCGTACCAGACGCTGGCTGCGAATTGAAAGTGCTATTCGGTTGATTTGGCGCCGAGTTCATACCTCTACTCTCCTAGACATATAGTTGAAGCTGCTGCTGAATGCGCTTACGACTGTACATTAATTATACGAGGTAGAAGTCTCTCAAATCAAGAAATCCACTGTTAAAAAACTGTGACACCCCCCATGCTCCAAATATTTGCCGCGGAAAACCGCTGATTACAGTGACATATTTTGCGTTTTTTAAAAAATCACCAAATGTAACAGCCCCATCACTTTTAAAGCAATGGGGCTGTCGCTTGATCGAATAAAAGGGCTAGTCTCGTTTTGAGCTCATCGACTATTTACAGACTCGTCAGCGCACCAGGCATAGGCTCCTGACCATTTGGACCCTGCGCCTGGGGCGGCATCTGTGGGTTTGATGGATTTTGCGGACCATACGGCATCTGGTATTGAGTGCCTGGTTGCTGCGAATATCCAGGATTCACCGGTGCAGGCTGATTTTGTTTATAAACCGTGTATTGATATTGGCCTTGAGAGTACTGATTACCATAATTGTATTCGTACTGGTCATTGCCAACTTTGGCAAACGGATTCAACCTTTGAAAGAACGACCTCAAGCGCGGAAATAATACACCGTTCTGATTGGAACGAACAACACCGTTTCCGTATGAGCATTCGCAGCTGTTAAAAGTCTGCATCTGAGTTGGTCCGCAATCAGCTCCGTAACAATTCTTGTTGATTTGAGTCGTACCCATTTGGGTCGGCATTTGCGAGGGCATCTGAGCAGGAGATCCCAACGAAAATTCGACGTCACGTGTAGACGTAAGGTGCATACGACCAGATTCGTCTCTAACGATGGGTTCACCGGCTAAATACGCTTGCTCCGCATCAGCGGCATTCGAGATGTCTTGATTTGAATTTACAGAAACGAATTCGACGGCAGTCGACGAGCTAGTCTTATCTTTCACATCTGCCCTGGCTATCAGATATTTCGGAGCCGATCCGCCTACGCGACTATCAGGGTTAACTCCGCACGAAGAAATCACCAACAAAGCACAAAATGCAAAAACACTTCTCCAAATCCCTTGCAGCATAGAACCTCCAACAACAGCAGCTACAACAATGACAACAACTAACGACAACAACAACCATAAGGAAAAAACCAACCAACGCCCGGAAACGTCCGCAGCGCCGTGAACCCCCTCGGAGCAATTGCTGTTCCAGCCCTGAGGCTATATAAAAAACAAATATTTCAGCGAGTTAATTGAATTTTAAAACCCTAAAAGTGTCACGGTTTTGGACAGTTTGTCGGTTTTTTTAACATCGGCAATGTCGGAATCCGAGAGACACAGACGAAAAAGAGATTTCTCTTTGACATCGGCTACTTAGGGAGTATCTTTGGCTCTAAGTCACGACAGTTTCAGTTCCTGCAAGCAAGAGAGCAACAGCCTGATCCATGAGCACGAAGAAGCCCTCTAAATCTAAATCTCCGACGAGAAAGCCATCAAAGGGCGCCTCTAGCCCGTTTCATGTGGCTGCGGTATGGCCCCACCAGGAAAGCCCACTGCTACTCAGTATGGTCGGGGGAGAGCAAATATTTGTTGCCACATCATTCACACCAGTCGACTACGCCAAACTAGCTGACACGTGCATGAATCATTGGACTGCCGGAAATGAGACCGGCTTAGTAACACCCGATCTTCCACGCTGGCTAGCCATATTGCCTTATGAAACCTATTGCGAGATCTCGTCTCAACCTACGAACCCTGATCGTGCACTGGCATGGGAAATCCACGCAGGCATCCTGTGGAAAATCGGCGAAGAAGATCCGAAGTACCACGCAAAGCCGAGCGCGAAAACAGCCCGATTCCACTTGGACGAGCAGAGGGTCAAAGAGATTCTCAAAAGCGCCCGAGAATTTGATCTTGCCGAACCCCAACCACTTCGTCTAACTCCAACCACTAGTGACGAGACGTACCTCGATACGGCACAAAACTTGATTCGGTCGATTTCTGATGGTGATTTTTACCAGGTGAACCTCTTACGTTATTTCCACGCGAGCTCTCCATCAAACTGGCAGAACATCTGCGCTTTAATGCATGCCAATGCCGGTCCACATGGCGTTCTAGTGGCCATGGGTAACCGGATTGTTTCGTCATTTAGTCCCGAAAGATTCATCGAAATAAAGCAAACTGGAGATTACGCTGAGATTTCAACCTGGCCCATAAAAGGGACTATGCCCCGTAATCTCCTCGATCCTGCCTCTGATACGAAACAGGGTGAAAAGCTCGCAACGAGCACCAAAGACCTAGCCGAGTTACATATGATTATCGATCTCATGCGAAATGACTTTGCTAAAATTTGCGAATCTCAATCCGTTAAGGTCATCGAAACATCGGCTTTAAGAAAATTTACTCAAGTCTGGCACCTTGAAGGACATGTCACCGGACGTTTAAAGACTTCTCAAACCTTAAAATCGATTCTCAATGCCGTATGTCCGGGCGGCTCCATAACAGGCGCGCCCAAAATAGCGGCCATGCGCCGCATTAATCTGGAAGAGGGCCGAGAAAGAGGCTATTTCATGGGTAACTTTTTACGAATTAATCACGACGGTTCACTGCAATCAAACATCCTGATACGAACACTCGTGAGCGACAATGGGCTTCGCAGCGCCACGTATGCCGCAGGTAGTGGACTTGTCGTAAAAAGCGATCCCCGCAGCGAACTACTTGAAATTAAAGCAAAGTGCGCCCCCATAACGTTGCAGCAGAATGAGCTCAATAAACCAAAATCTCTAGACGACATCGAGGATGAAACATGACCAATTTGGAAAATATAAAGCAAGCCAACCGTATTAGCATTTCTGTTTTAGACAAGGAACTTCCACCACCCGCGTCATTTGATCCGAAATATCGTCGTGCGCCATCACGCGGTTTTAATCTTGATCCGCAAGATACAAAGCTAGCGCTTGCAAATGCTTTACGCTATGTACACCCCAAATTTCATGCGGAGATAGCGCCAGAATTCCTCAATGAACTCAAGTCCCGAGGACGTATTTATGGCTATCGGTTCCGCCCTCATGGGAAAATCTGCGGTTTGCCGGTTTCGGAGTATAAGGGTAAGTGTCTTGCCGGCAAGGCCCTTCAGGTTATGATCGACAACAATCTAGATTTCGACATCGCACTGTATCCCTATGAGTTGGTGACTTATGGCGAAACGGGGCAAGTTTGTCAAAATTGGATGCAATATCGCCTCATAAAAAAATATCTTGAGGAGCTCACTGATGATACGACACTCGTTCTCTACTCAGGCCATCCAGTTGGACTATTTAAATCGCACGCAGCAGCACCGCGCGTAATTACAACAAATGCGTTGATGATCGGTCTATTCGACAATCCGAATGACTGGCATCGAGCGGCAGCCATTGGCGTCGCAAACTATGGTCAGATGACCGCCGGTGGGTGGATGTACATAGGACCGCAAGGTATTGTACACGGCACCTACAACACCTTAATGTTGGCAGGTCGACTAAAGCTGGGTGTTAAGTCAGGCCACAATCTGGCAGGAAAACTTTTCGTGTCGAGTGGTCTTGGTGGTATGAGTGGCGCCCAGGGCAAAGCCGTATCAATCGCAGGATGTGCGGGAATTATCGCTGAAGTCGACAGATCTCGAATCGAAACTCGCCATAGTCAAGGCTGGGTTGACGCCGTAGCTTCAACCCCCTCAGAAGCTTTCGATTTAGCGCTATCAGCAGTCAAAACTGGTTCCGGCAGGGCTGTCGCCTTCCATGGTAATATCGTTGATCTGCTTGAACACGCCGTCAAAAACAATTTGAAAATCGATATGCTAAGTGATCAAACTAGCTGTCACGCTGTTTATGAAGGTGGTTATTGTCCTCAGGGAATAAGTTTTCAAGAGCGAACAGAAATGCTCGCAAATAATCCCTCAGAATTCCGCCGACAAGTTGATAAGACCCTTCAGCGGCACTATTCCCTGGTAAAAACACTGTCAGAGCGCGGCACCTACTTTTTTGATTATGGCAACGCATTTATGAAAAGCGTATTTGACACAGGGGTCAAGGAAATCGCTAAAAATCAGCTCGACACCAGGAACGGATTCATCTGGCCAAGCTATGTTGAGGATATTTTGGGTCCTGAATTATTTGATTACGGATATGGCCCGTTCCGATGGGTCTGCCTATCCGGCAAAGATGAAGACCTCAAAAAAACGGATTTAGCTGCCGCTGGGGTCATAAAAAATTTACGCGAAAGACTCCGCTACCAAGACGAGGATAATTTACGATGGGTTCTAGACGCCGAAAAGAACAAACTGGTTGTTGGCACGAAGGCGCGAATTCTTTACCAAGACGCCAAGGGAAGGCGCGCCATCGCCTTAAAAATAAATGATATGGTCCGCAAAGGTGAGATCGGACCGGTTATGCTCGGTCGCGACCATCACGATACGGGCGGCACTGATTCCCCTTTTAGAGAAACCAGCAATATCAAAGACGGCTCTAACATCATGGCGGATATGGCGACCAATATTTTTGCGGGCAATGCTGCTCGCGGGATGACGCTCTGCGCCCTTCACAATGGCGGAGGAGTTGGCATTGGAAAATCTATTAATGGCGGCTTCGGGATGTTGCTTGACGGCAGCTCGCGGGTCGACGCTATTCTTGACACGGCCATGCCCTGGGACGTCATGGGGGGCGTGGCTCGAAGAGCCTGGGCACAAAACACCAACTCGATCGACACCTGCATCGAATTCAACCACGAAAACGCCGATCGAGGAGAGCACATCACTTTGCCATGGCCCGTTGACGAAAAAATCCTTTAGTGGTGATGAATATGCGCGGTTTTCTCTAGGTAGTAGTCGTAGTTGCCATCGAATATGCGCATCTCGCCGTGATCAATCTCAAACACGCGGTTGACAATACCGCGAAGAAAATATCGATCGTGGCTAACAATCATGATCGTTCCATCAAAATCCTTAAGAGCGCTCAGTAAGGTCTCACGGCTATCAATATCCAAATGGTTGGTCGGCTCATCTAAAACCAAAAAATTGACTGGCGTTGCCAAAATACAGGCCAACATGACGCGACTTTTTTCCCCACCTGAGAGCATTCTGATTTTCTTTTCAATATCATCCCCAGAAAACATGAAGGCGCCGAGTAGATTTCGAAGATAACCAACAGACGCCATCGGAAGCCGATTACTAACCTCCTGCCAAATTGTGTTTTCTGGATCTAACAAATCACATGAGTACTGCGAGAAGTAGCCAACGTTAACGCTCGCCCCTATCACCGCACGACCCTCGGAGGGCTCGGTTGATCCTGTAACGCACTTAAGCAAGGTGCTTTTGCCCGCGCCATTTACGCCAGTTACGGCAATTTTATTTAGCCGCTGCACCACACCAGAAACGCCACTGAAAACTTTCTTATCGCCACCTTCTGGCAACGTAAATCTTTTGGCGAGATTCTCCAACCTGACGACATCATTCCCACTTCGCGGCGCCGTTCCAAACTCAAACGACAATTTTTTAGTCTCAACCGGCATTTCCAGACGCTCAATCTTTTCAAGTTTTTTAACTCGAGACTGAACCTGTGCCGCGTGCGATGCCCGAGCGGCAAACTTTGCTATAAATTCTTCTTCTTTTGACAGTTGCTCTTGCTGGCGCTTGAAGGCCGCGATTTGTTGTTCGCGCCTCATCTCACGCTCTCGCAAATAAAAATCATAATTGCCGCTGTAAGTTGTGATCTGTTTATTTGCAATCTCAACTGTTCGTCCACAAATTCTATTCATAAAATCGCGATCGTGACTCGTCATCACGATTGATCCGGGAAAACCCTTAAGCCACTCCTCAAGCCAAACAATCGCTTCGATATCCAAGTGGTTTGTCGGTTCGTCGATCAATAGAACATCAGGATTAAGCAGGAGTATTTTGGCGAGCGCGATGCGCATCTTCCAACCGCCGGAGAAACTCTCGACAGGCCTATTGTAAACATCAGGCCCAATACCCAATCCGGTCAAAATCGCCTGAGCCCTGGACTCAAGATCGTACCCTCCACGATTTTGAAACTCCATTTGTAGCTCGCCAAACCTTTCCATGAAGGTTGCCATTTCGTCGTCCGACATGGGGTCCTCACCGAGCTGCCCCATACGCTCTTCCATCTTTGCCAATTGAATGCCAATTTCTGCGACTTTTCCAGCCCCAGAAATACACTCCGCCAATGCGCTACGACCAACCATCTCACCAACATTTTGATCAAAATAACCGACTAAAACGCCAGGATCGACCGTCACTGTTCCGTCATCTAAATGATCGTGTCCTGCGATGATTTTAAAAATTGTGGACTTACCAGCTCCATTTGGACCCACCAAGCCAATCTTATCTCCCGGGCGCACAAGAAAACTTGCGCTAGCGTAAAGAACCCGGTCGCCAAAACGTTTGGTCGCATTACTAATATTGATCATTTAAAAAACTCCGAAATCCTTAGGCATATAGCTAGTGAGCGGCCCAAAAAACAAATAGGGCTAGGACGATCCGGCAATCTACACGACAAATCACAAAAATTAAAGGAGGCAGTGAGCCCCCTTTTGATTCTTTTTATCTTTTAATTCCAATATCTTACAGGATTAGGCCGCAACCGAGTTTGAGCTAAGCGCCATCTCGACCGCTCCGTCGCTTCTGCGAACTTCATCAAGATGCTGCGGGGCAAAAATCCTATCATTAATATCAACCAGCCGGATCGCTCCGTTATTCGCCAAAGTCCGGATTCGACCCAATATACGCATCTCCGAAATGCGGTATCGACTCTCTTCAATCGCAGAGCTCTGTTCGATGTCTTCCAACCAACTCTGGGCCAGTTCCGACGGTGCCTTACTGAGGAGTAATTCTCGAATGTGCTCTGGCGCACCCACCAAGAACGTTAAAAGCTCTGATCGTTCAAGACCCATGACGATTTCCAGCAAATGTCCATCGCGAATATATGGCAACATTTCCACCGTGACCAATTTCAGCTTAATTAATCTCGCGGCATCAGGGTTCGTTTTTACCAAATCAGCCATCAAACGACGTTGGTCAAGCAAAGATGACTTTTCAAGAAGTTCGATAATGATATCACTTGAACGCAACTGCTCGGTGTCAAACTCGGTTCTTGACAGAACCTTCTTATGAAGAGCTTTTGCAACGTTAGCTAGATATTCCTTTGGGATAGCATCTGCTTTGCAAAGCTCACGCATCAACCCAACACGAGCTTCGCCCGCATAGAGGTCAAACACGTTTCTTCTGCGAACATGATCAAGCTGCGTTAGAACTATACTTTGAATATGAGGCTTTTCCTCAAGTATGAGACTGAAAATCTGCGAAGCATCGAGATGATGTAAAAAGTCGAATTGCTCCGATCTTTTGCGGGCCATAACTCGGATCTCGCTGGCCGTGACCTTAGTCTTAAGGTTATTCAAGAGCTCGAGAGTTTGATCATCTGAGAATGCAAAAGTCGACTTGTAGTAAAATTCACTAAGATCATTCAAGTCACGCTGCAGGCTCGGATCACTCATCAGATCAAAAATAATCATTGGCCCAAACAGATGAACATATCGAGCCGTCTGGTCGACGCCCTCCTCCTGCAGCATTCGACTAAACGTATCACGAGCAACCTTCGGGTTGTCCACAAAAGCCTTCAACAACTCCTCACGCAACCCCTCAATCTTCATCTTAATGGACAATGAGTCTTTGCTGACGGGGCCTGCGTAGGCTCCCGCGACCTGATGCATACTCGGACCGCCTTGAAATTGTTCGGTGCCATTATATTGACCCTGCTTGCCAACTTGACCGTTTGGCATTGTATCCATCAAAACGCGTGCATCGCGCGAAGCTGACGCGAATCTGATGAAAATAGCACCAAGAATTAGCACCAGGACAAGAAAAGCTATTATGTAGACGAAATACTGATTATCCATGCCCTGGTTTTTTTCCGAGGACGATGTGGTCTCTGCCGCTTTTTCACTTGAACTGCTTGCGATTGATTTTTCTGAAGCAGACATTTTCTCCTTGCTCAAAAGACTTGAGCTTTCCTTCATTTCCCTGGCTTCGGTTCGCTCAACGCTCGAGGACTCGCGGTTATTGGTAGAATTTGAATTTGTTGCTGAGCTATTTTGCGTTGTATTGGTAATGATCTCCTTCGTACCGGCAAGATCTCGGAATATTTGCAGGGTTTGCCGGAGGCGGTCGAGACCCCAAGGGTCTTTTGCCGCACTATTATTTGAGGTTTCAGGAAAATCTACCGCGACGACGTTAACGTTAACGGGAGCAGCGAAACGGGTTTTGGCTTTGATCAGGTTGAATATCTTGGACCTGTTGGTCTCTGGTAATTTCTCGTCCATACTGACGTCGACGTCCACATTCAAAATGCGTAAAACACCTCTACCACTTACATCGCGTACTAACTCTCGTTCGGGAACGCCACGTGTTTCCTCAGGAGAAGCCAGCCGTCCGTCGACTCCAACATTAGCGAGAACGCATTCACTAGAACAGTAGCCATCAATTACCTGCTGGACGGCATCTTGGATTCTCTGTCGCAAGTTTTGCTTCAGACGATCTTCAACCTCGGCAGAAACGCCAATCTGAGGGAATGCCACGGAGCTCCACCTTACAGAAGCAGAGGAGCCAAGGCTTCGCAATGAGTTGACAATTAGCTTACCCAATCGATCTTGATCGGCCGTGCTAACACGATCGTCAATTTGAATATCTACGGTGAAATTATTTATTTTTAAATCACTAACGCGGTCGCCCGCGACGCCTTCAAATCCGAGATCCTCGGATTCAACCACCTGCTCACCAGCAGTCGCCTCAACATTGATTAATTCACAGGCATCAGAGCAATAGCGCTGAAGAACATTTGATATTCGGTTGCGGGCCTCCGCGACTGAATCACTTTCAAATCTTGCACGCTCCGCGGCAGCAACCATGTGTGCCGGACTCAGCACTGAGCTAAGACATATCGCTAGACTTGTAAAAATATACTTCACACCAACTCCCTCAGAAATCCTGCCTTTAGGGAATCGGTCACGAACAGAAATACTTAACAGAGCAATTTTTGCCTAGCCCTCAATCGCGCCTGTTGCCAGGCATGAGGGCTTCGGCGGGTAGAAAAACAAATTATTTCAGAGCTGTTTCAATTTCTTTAGTGATGGCCTCTGGAGTATGGGCACCCATGTATCGACGGCCATTAATCAACAAGTAAGGCGTGCCACTGACGCCAATCCTCTCACCCTCGCTATGGGCCTTTTCGACCATAGACTTGCCCTTGGCAGCGTCGAGGCATGCCTTAAACTTCTGCTCATCAAGTTTAATCTCACGTGCGAGCTTTGCAGGCGAATCCTTATCAAGGGTCGACTGGGCATCAAAGGCCTTATAGTGAAAATCCCAAAACTTGCCCTGCTCCATCGCGCAGTGTGAGGCTTCAGCGACCGCTCGACTGATGCCACTAGGATTTATGGGGTAATCCATGAATACGAGCCGAACTTTACCCTTAAACTTTTCTGTAACCTTTTTCAAACTTTCAGCGGCAATTTTGCAATGAGGACATTGATAATCAGCAAATTCAACAATAGTCACCTTAGCCCCATCCTGGCCCTTGGCTGGAAAACCCTCAGTTTTGACGTCAATTAATGGCGCCGTCGGTTTTCCCAGGTTCAAAACAAACTTGCGGTCTTTCTTGATCTTCGCAATCACGTCATCGCGACGCTTCCGCATTTCTTCCTGCTTAACAATCTTGGCTATTTCACCCTTAACATCTTCAAACTTGTAGGATGGAGGGATTCTCGTCTTATTAGCCTCATACCATGCCTTTATAGCTCGCTCTGACGGTTCCTTAACGTTCAAGATCTTTGCTTCTACTTCATCGCGCGACTTATTTTGCTTTTTTGACTCTTCCATTACGTGATTGTCAAAAATGATGCCGTCAACGATCGACTTGATTTGCTCAAAATTCTGCATGTTCGACTCGTAGACTTGCTGCTGCTGGGCAGGGGTCAAATCCTTTTCGGAGTAAGCCTTTCCATCAAGATTGAATAGATCCTGGGCGCGCGCCGCACTTCCGCAAATAACCAAGCCTAAAACCAATAAAGCAAACGATTTCAAAGTGAATACCTCCATAATTATCCTCACAGCAAAGTACCTTGACTACTTACCACTGCGCAATCAAAGAATTGAACGTGGCAGCGTCAGTCCCAACTGGGATTCGTCGAGAATCTGAGGCTCAAGTGTATGTGGAGGCGCCTTAGAGGCTTTGATTGTCCACAGGAGTCGCGGAGCTGGCTGTAACGCCTTTTTCAGGCTGATTGATCGCAGCACCCTTATTTAAGCCTGCAATGTCTTCGTTGGAAAACTGCACCGGCCGCATCATAAAGTCATCAAACAGCTCACGAACGATTTTCCAAGTTCCATCTGGATCACGACGTAAATAAATCAACTTACGCCCGTCAGACTTAAAGCGATTATCCCCAGAGAAAATCTGATTCATCATGGCTACGGCGTATTTTGGGTGGGTCACAACTCTAAGATTGGTCATTTTTACGAGCATGTTTTTGTATGATCCAAAAACGGCGCGCTTGTAGGATTCATACTGGTTCTTGTTTTTGCCCTGATTATTAAAATCATGGGCATAGTGACTAATATAACGCCCGACATCACGTGCGGCCCAGGCGGCAATCCATGATTCCGCCGCTTCAAATACCGACTTAACATCTTCAGGTCGATTAACTTCAAGGGAGTCTTTCGCAATCACAACGATTCCCTGGTTTGGCAGGAGCCAACGTGTCAGACCGCTGATCTCAGAGTTTTGGAAAGCCACACAGCCCTCAGTTACACGGGCATCTTCAATTCGACGATCGCCAACACCATGCAACCAGATGCCATAACCGGTCTTACCGGCCACCTGATCCATCGGATTAGGGAAATTTAGCGGAATAGCCAACGGTCCATACTTTTGAGGAGCTAGCTGCTCTGAGGGTATCTTTCCAGTCGAAAAATAGATCCCCTCGGGAGTTTTGTTGTCCCCTTGCTTTTCTTTGTCACCATCAACTTTTCCAGTAGCGATCTTAAAAGTTTTTAGAACTGCAGACTCAAACCCACTTTCGGGCAAGGTTCTAAGATCCGCTTGGTTGCGCGACTTATCCACCGTTAAAAAAATCATTTCCTGACCAGGTGTCGCGACCTGATCGCCAGCCGCGGCTAAGGCAGGTAGAGAAAAAACAAAACCGACTAGAGACGATATTTTAATTCTTCTGGAGAACACGTCAGACTGCCCCACCAAAACGAGCGCGTTTGTATCGAGATATATGGCCCTAGTATGGCTGATTTTATCTACAATAACAAGGGGCTCACAACTAATTTAAGCGTAATCACACCCGCTTGATTTAGTCCCTAAATGGCTCTAAATCTTTAATTATTTGAGCAAAATCTTCCGGTAGACCGGCCTCAAACTGTAGCCACTTTCCTGATACGGGGTGCTTTAAACCAAGCACCCAGGCATGAAGCATCTGGCGTTGAATGCCCAAAATCTCAGCCTCCAACCCAGAGGGGAAAACACCCCGGCCAATACAAACCGGCTTGCTGCCGTAAACCTTGTCGCCAAGAACTGGTGCCCCCAAATCACGGGCATGCAGACGGATCTGATGCGTCCGACCAGTCGCGAGCTTCAAACTGACCAAGGAAAGGAGCCCCTTATACTGGGCCTCGCGCTTAAATAATGTGCGGGCCAACCTGTAACCAGGAAGCTCGCCCCCGCCCTCCCTGGATTTTAAATGCTCATATCGAGAAACATCCATTGAGTCAAAGCGCGTTCTTTCTCGTGGGTCCCGAAAAAGATAACTGTCCCGTACCCACTCACCTTCAGGAAACGGGCCATTGAGCAACGCCACATATTGACGAAAATTGACTTTGTCATGGAATTGCTGCGAAAGATTCGCGTGTGCCTGATCTGATTTGGCAATAACCATAACGCCGGTCGTATCTTTATCCAATCGGTGCACGATTCCTGGCCGTTCCAATAATGACTCATCATCTTCATCCCTGGCAGCACTGGCTCCTAATTTTTTTGCATGATGCAGTAAACCGTGTACCAGAGTGGGACCTGTCTCACCTGCGCCAGGATGAACCGCGATACCGGCAGGCTTATTGATAAAAATCAGGTGTTCGTCCTCGAACAAAATCTCCAAATCCATCGCCACGGGTTCAAGTGCAGTTTGCGCACGCTGCAAATGGCAGTATCGAATCTGATCGCCGCTTTTTAATTGGTGCTTCGCCGAGACCACCTCACCATTCACTTCAACTAAACCTGTCGCCACCATCTCTTGTATTTTGGTCCGAGAGATACCGGGCAAGACACGACATAGATAAATATCCAAACGAATACGCCCCTCTTCGAGGGGCGCAACCGTCAATTCATGTGTAAAAGTCACTTTTGACATGGTCACTTCTGTCCTGCTTGGTACGCTTCAAGACGCGCAACATACGAGGTAATAATTTTATCAGCATTGGGCACATTTAAATAACGAAGATAGCTTCGCAAAAACCCTTTAACATAAACGACACGCGGAAGGCGATCAAATTGATTGGCTTCAATGCTTCGGATGTACTCGAGGGAAATTTTTGTCCGCTCTTGGATTTCCTGATGGGTCACGCGGGCTGTTTCCCTTAATGCGACCAAAATGGAGCCGTCACCCACATCACTATCCTCAATAATGCCCAACATTTTTGCTTGTAAATTATCATCACCAGCGCCGTTAGCCTGAATCTTGGTAACCTTGAGCACACTGCGGTTGGTTTGAATAACCTCAGTCATCTGGTGCGATGTAGAATTTTCAGCAAAATCCTGACGTTTTTCGGGCGAGACTGATGGGATGCTCGCGGCAACATGATTTCCGCTGAGCTCACGGTCGTAATTAGCACGGCGAGTGTCGTCGTTAAGCACATCAAAGGCACGTTCAAGGTCCTGCAAATGCCGATTTAAATCCTCCGCAGCTGCGACTCCATACAACGCATCACCACCCGTTGTGTAGAGACTCTTGAGCCGCAAATAAGACTCACGAATCCCAAATCTGGTCGCGGATTTATCAACGTTTAATATGTCGTAGTATGTGGGGGTCGCGAAGTTTGGGCCCAAACTCGGAGCAGTGACAGACTGGCTAATGGTTTCAAAACTCATATTTAAATTTCCTCCTCAAGAAAACTAGTGCGAGACATTGATTGCCGACTGTGCATTGCGCAGGGGCCTTTGAAATTCATGGGTCGTATTGCCTTCAATTCCACAGGCACGCAAAAGCGCGTTAGCTGCTTCACCTAAACGCCTGGCAATCAAACTGTGTGGGAAGTCCTGTAGAAGCAGCCTTTTGTTGCGCAAACTGCGCCATGCGGCTTCATCGTAGTTCAGATAACCAAGACAGCCAGCCGTAAAACCAAAATATCTCTGCGCGGCGATTTCCATCGCCCTACCCATTTCAATATCAGCTTGGGACCGAGTCTGATTAACAAGGAGACCAAGAAAGCGCCCCGACAAGGCGGCCGCCATCGGTCCGATGAGCTGTGGATTGGCTTGAAACAAAATCCTTAGTTTATCCGTGTAACTTCGTCCTGGACTACCAGGAAGATCCTGATTCAAGGCCGCGATCACTGCGGCTCCCTCTTCAGGCTTACCCAATCTGACTGATGCGTGGTGCATTAATCGCATAAGCGCCGTTCGCATAAATAAATAGGCATTTTCCATGGATGTGGGCTCAGGCAATGCGGTGATAATACCCGCGTGCGCGCAACAAAAAAGGTCGATCGTGTGCCGACTGGAACCAGCACCAAGATCCAGCAAGACGATTTGATATCCTTGATGTCGCAGATCCAAAATGCCGCCCCAGAGCCTTGCAAACCCTTGACCAGCAAGCGCGTCTGCTACGGCCCATGCATCATCCCGTTGACTTGACGCGATACTAAGTCCTTCGACCGCAGTCGCGGCAAGAACGCCGTTCAAATCCGCGCGTTCATGAACAATACAATCACCCAGATTCGAAGACACGCTTGTCATACCAAAATAGGTGTGGAGATTCGCCCCACCGCAATCAAGATCAAGAGCTGCGACTTTGAAGCCCTGGCGAGCGAGATGAGCTGCCAAATTTGCAGAAAGTAGACTTTTTCCAACTCCGCCCTTACCACCACCAACTGCTATAATCAGAGGATAATTCGGCGACGATACTGAACAGACTTCCGGCAAACCCAGAACCCAGCCTTTGTGCCGCTGTAGCATCACTGCTGAAGGCAGATCAGTCGTATGTTCCACTCCAAGTCTGTGATCAAGCACGTTGCCCCCAAGTGGTTAGAATATTCCGATGCAAGCAATTCCTGTGACACGCGCCCATGCGGGACATGTGACCCCCTAAGAGCTAGGCGACACAAGACTCTTAACTCAAATTATGGGCCCAACGGCTGTTCATCTGAGCCTTTGCAACAAAAATAAATTTTTGACTTTCGGAATAATACCACCTACGCGGCGGTCATTACATCTATTTTATGGGAATAAAAATATTAAGCATAGAAACCATGACCAGCAACACATAGAAGCCGATGCCCCTAGCGATGAGCCAAAAGACGGTGCTTCTGCGGATCGCCGCCCACGCAACTATTGCTGCGTGGGCGATAAATGTCGGGATCATGAGCAAGTCCAAGCGCCTCATCTTTTCCACGATCTCTGGGGCATTCAAGGTCCAACGCTGATCCTCGGGGAGCATTGCGGCCACTTTCGGCATCATCTGCACCATAAGCGGCTGCCCCTGCCATTGAAACCAGGCCATGACAGCCGCCAAAATGAGGGCCATCACCACTGGCTGAAATTTGAATAAAACTGGATCCTTCATTTTAATGCTAATCAAACCCATGGCCAAGATGAGTCCGATGGACAACCAGGTAATATTGTCAATCTCGCCGAACTGGTGCCAACTCCATGCGGCCTCCGCGAATGCAACGAGTATTGCCGCAAGGATCGCAGCACGCATACCCGCAAAAATATCGACGACAGCAAAGACGATGAGCGGTAGTAATCCAAATAAAGCCATTGACATGTTGAGACCTCATGAAGCTCAGCGAATTCTTACACGTTTTCCCAGATAATGAACCATCTCGGCACCGAGGAGCTAGATGCGATCATACATGGGATGAACACCGCGCGATGCATATTCAGAGACCAATTCGCGCATTTGACCGAGATTCTTTGATTTCATGGTTAACTTCCAAAAGCTATGGCCAAACTTGAACCACTTAGAACCGGTTGCCGCAAAAAAACGTAGCTTTTGAAGCGAGTAATCAAGGTCATTGGGTTGGCCCCCAAAATATTTTTCAACGAGATCAATATAGCGGAGAAACGCGCGAAAATACTCCGCACCCTCTTCCTCGGCTGTCCGAGGGCAGGACCTGTCACCTCCATCGCTAGCTCGTTTGACGATCCCAAGATCCTCGGCAATCTGCCACAAAATCCAAGGCCGAGCTGTGGCGGCGCGGGCAATCATCGCGCCACTACAACCATACTCTCTCACAACACAAATCGCGTCACTTGCGGTCTGGATATCGCCGTTTGCAACAACTGGAATTCTACGCGCGCGGGCTACGTCTGAAACTAAATGCCAGTTCGCCGGACCCTCATGCTTAGCCGCGCGCGGACGGGCATGAATCGTCAGCCAGTCGACTCCGGCGTCCTCAAGAGCCGCCGTAAAATCGAGCAAGTAAGACAAGTCGACGTCTTTGTCAGCACCACCTCGCAACTTCACACTCACTGGGATTTTGGTATGCCGTTTAACAATTCG
>JBIJBX010000138.1:0-6444 GCA_044344995.1 Oligoflexales bacterium
ATTCGATAGCTAACAGTAGATCTAGCATTTCGGCGGAAAATTTGCCTGGCTTGGGTCTACCCAATTTACCCCAAAAGTTATTGGATGACATGAATCGTTTCGACCATCTGAATGTTGAATCAGTTACTTCCCAAGCATCTAGCAATCCTTCTGTTAAAAATAAAATCGAGTATTGTAACGACAATCAAAGCTGTACAGCCATGTCACAATATGGCACAGATGAAAAAGCATTGGGTCGGGTGCTTGCTGCAACGTCTCTGCTTATTGAGCGCATGTCAACGCAGAGCGCTGTAGACTGTTTGATCGAAATGCCGGTCTGGATGCGGAATATTTTTATTGCGCGCTTTGGTGTTTCAAGGGTTGTTGGGGTTATGTTGGCATCCAGGTTAGATGCTGCAGGCGAGACCAGCCTCGTTGGCTCAGACGGCGAAGTAAGCGTTCATAACATACCGGGACCATTGCATGAAACTTTATCAGAATACCAACTGGTCTATGACGGCTCTCAACGAGAGTCCGCCTTGGATCAGCTTGTCATGATCAGAAAGACACGCAATATTGGTGTAAAAATAAAAAATAATAATAAATTAATCCACCAAATGCCTGTCCTGCGAGATAAGTATCTTCAAAAAATCGGCTCACGTTAAGATAATAGTCTAGGCACATAATACCTATCGGGCCACGTTGATTAACTACCTATAATTGTAGGTGGAGTATATCAATATGGCGATTGAAGAAAAAAATAAAAATCCCTCAGATAGCACTGGGTCGGATCTTCATGCAGAGCATGATGAAGATAGCAGTAGCCATCATGGGATGTCGCCCCACGAGGAGGGCGAACCTTGGCTTGTATCTTACGCGGATCTGATGACACTTCTGTTTGGATTTTTCGTAGTTATGTATTCGTTCGCCGTTGCTAGCCCAAAAAATGAAGACTGTGTCCGTTTGAAGTTGATGGAAGCGTTTAGAAGCGAAAAAGCTGTTTCAGGGGATGATGCAAGTGAGGGCGCACAAAATGCTGCGATGCGTGCCTTGGAGCTTCTTGTGACTATGCTTAACCTTGAATCTATCGAAGAGGTTATTCAAAAAATCCAGGATGCTGAGCAGCGAAACCGTGAAGGCGAGGGTGAGAGTTCCGACTCGCGCGATAAAAAAGAAAAGCTTGCATCCGATGACCTTAAAGCTCTGATGGGGGCAGAAGAAATAAAAGATCTTGTAATCATCTCCGTGCCTGTGGATATCCTGTTTGAGCAGGGGGTAACGACGTTAAGAAATGAATCTATTCCTAGACTTCGAGAAGTAAGTGCGGAAATCAGGAAAGTTGCAAATATCGATAGTATTCGTGTTGTTGGGCATACTGACTCTACAACAAACGATGTAACCAGAGGTCTCGATAGCTGGGCACTCTCAGTGGTCAGGGCTTCAGAAGTTGCCAAATTTCTCACAAAAAATGAAGTTGCAAATAGACTTGTGCGAGTGGAAGGCCGAGGCAGTTCAGAGCCACTTTTACCTGAGAAGGATTCCAGTGGTGGCTGGTTAAAAGAAAATATGAAAAAAAACCGCCGAATCGAAATTCTAGTAAGTAAGGATCGCAAATATGTCCGTTAAAAAAAGGCTCTTGGCTTACCGGCCTGGAATCAGAATGATTATTTCGGCAGCCTGCGTATTTGGTATTTTGGGTGGATCGGGTTTCTCAATTTATTATGCTATGAAATCTCTGTATGACACATCGCTGCAGGATGCTTCTACTATCTTGTTCTTAGATCTTGAAACAAGGTCCAATAGCATTTCAGAGGAACTCGCGAATTTTATCCAAGTGTCTAAGAAAAAGGGTGCAATTTCTGATTATAAAATAGTCGATAATAAGAATATTAATTGGATAAGAGGTGAGTTTGCTGGGGCAAAGTCTTTTGACGATCTTGGGATTGACGGTTTTGCATTGCAAAAGACTGGTTCTGAAGTAATAAACTCGTTTAGCTCCTATAACGGAATCTCCTTCTATTCTGAAAAAAGTGGTGACAGTCAGAATGCAATTCTTCGTCTCTATGAGCTTGAGAATGCTGATCTAGCTAAGGCATTCACACTCGACACGAAGTACGCCTACATCTACATTTTGAATCGTGCTGGCAAGCTTGTTTTCACGAACTCAACCGATATTACTCCTGAGACGGTTTTGAAGCGTCCCCTCGTAAATTCGTTTATAAAAATGCCATTTCGCCAGGGACAATCTCAAGTTGTCGCTGATGGCGAAGCTATGTACGGCTTTTTCCAAGAGATTCCTGAATCAAATTTAGTTATTTTTGCTGAAAAAACTAAACACCGTGCTATGGCTGCGGTATATGCCACGATCCGTAAAGTTGCAGCGGCGTCGATATTTTATCTATTTGTTGCGATTGTTTTCCTGCAGTTTCCCTTGTGGAAGGCGACCAAGCCAATTCGTTCTTTGACTGAGATGGCATTAAAGTTGTCTCGTGGTGATTTTGATGTGACCGTTAAGGATGAGGGGTTTGGTGAGCTTGCAGTGCTAAGTAGGACGTTCGTAGAGATGGCAGATAACCTTAAAAAACGGGATAAAACCATTGCCTCACTCCACCTTGATAAACTTGAAAAGACTAAAATGGAACAGGGGATTCGAGTTGCAAGCACGATTCAGGAGCGATTCTTATTCAAGCCAACCGGGGTTTTAGGATCAAAAGTTCAAGTGGCCGCAAAATACGAACCTTCACTGCATTTGGCGGGTGATTGGTATGGGGTGTTTTTTGATCCCGAGCGGCGTGAAACCATCATTTCAATCGTTGATATTACAGGGCATGGCATTGAGTCGTCCATGATGACGCCAGTCATGTCAGTACTTTTTCAAGAGCAGAAAATGCGTCTATCGCAACATGCTTTTGATATACGCGAATTCATGGAACGCTGTAACAGTGCCCTCTACGAGTACGGTTCCGGGGTCTCAACTGCAACTGGAATTATTGCGAGATTCTCGGAAGACACAGGAGTTTTAACCTGGCTAAATGCCGGCCATCCAGCCCCTGTGATAGTTGGTCCTGATGGAGCAATGACAAAGAGTAAAAGTTCTGGAAGCGGCACAATTCTCGGGTTTTCCCAAAAAATTGAAATGGCGGAGCAAACACTCACTTTACAAACCGGATCAGTAGTTGCTCTTTTTTCGGATGGACTGATGACAGCGCCCGTCGGCGGTGCCGTAGGATTCTCAAGAAAAGATCTATTCAACTCATTAAAAGTTGCAAAGCGTCAAGATGTTAAAAATTTGCTCGCTGATATTATGTCGGTTTGGAAAAAGAAAAACGAAGGTTTAAGAATTGAAGATGATATGTGTTTGGTTTTGGGTCTTGTGAAATGATGAAGCGAATTCTTAAATACCTTATTCTAACGTCGCTATTACTCAACAGCTCGCATAGTTTTAGCGCAGATAAGAAATCTATATCCCTGAGGAGTCTTGGGCTTGTCTATTTTAGAGTTTTGGCAGCGTCCGGAGGCGTCTATTTTTCAAAGCCATTGAGCGGCGAATTTCGCTTAGCAAAAGTTGGTCAGATTATTCCAGATGGATCACTTCTCCGTGTTGAGGAAGACGGTGCTATAACGATTGAAGCCGAAGATAATCTTCGTCGGGTAGGTCTATCCATAAAACGTTCCCGCGTTTCCATAAGAATACCGATTATTATGCGGCTTGGTCGAGAGTCCTTTAGACGTATTGTTATGGATCCAAAAATGTTGTCCCAATTTGATTCAAAAATACGCCGAAGCGCAAGTGAGAGTGAAAATGCCATTAGAAAAATGTCAGATGCATGGAAACAAATGGCAGCAATTCTCTCCCCAGACACGTCTATGGATGAAAACATCCTCAAGCAGATAGTCGATGCTCTTAATAAGGACAAAAAAAAGGAAGAAGATGTTGGAATTTCTATTCAGCACGGGAAGATCGATTTTGTATCGCCCAATGATCGTCAGCTTTTGTTGACTGATAAAGTACCTACCGGGCTTAACGTAATGTGGCAACGTGAAAAAGCGCCTGAGATTGATTTAATGGAGTACGAATTGTTTTTTTGGCGGCAGGGGGAACCAAAAGAAAAGCGAGGCGTTTCCATCGGCAACAAATTTAGCGTCAGTGTGCAAAAGCCAGGTAAATACTATATGCAAGTACAGTCAACTGATGGTGTGTATCGATCAAAACTACGGGCTGTACAGATTGAACTCTCTAAGGACATCTTGAAAGACAAGGTAAAATTCTCAGATAAAGGCAGAGATGAGGCAATACGCGCGACTCTGAGTCGTCGGATCAAGGCTTTGGCGCCCGATAGGAATTTGGTATGGGTTGGTGATGGTAATTGGCCCATATTTCAGTTTGAATGGGCACGCCCAGAAATCTGCTCACTAAAGGTGGTTTATGAAATAATCGTCAGGGATAATGCAAAAAACCAGGTCTATAAACGTACTATAAATAAAGAAACGCACCAATGGCGCCCGCCAAAAGATTTTTTTGGGCCCCTTTTTTGGGAAGCCAGGGTGATTGGTTGCATGGATGAAAGTAAGAAGGTTGTCGAATTGGATGTCAACACAATCCCGCGGCGTTTAGAGCTCGTCAAACTCGATAAGAGCGATAATTTATTCAAGCGAATTGGTCAGCCGAGATTTAATGGGACGATATTTTTCAACACTCTGTAGTTTTTTAACGCGTCTCATCAGATGTTAAAATCTGCTCGATTAAAGCGTCAAATCCTGTGCGTTTCATTTCAGATTCAGCGATTGCCCGTTGCTCCTCAAGGACATCGATCAAAACTTGGCGGGTTGTTAATGGATTGGCCAGCACGACCCGAAAAACGGTTAGCAGTTGATTGTTATGTGCAGGTATTTCAAAGGCTGTCCTCGAGACGAATGTTTTTCCATGGTCGCGTTGAGTTTTCTGAATGTTGACGGTCAGTTCGCTTATAGCATCATTGATTTTCGTAGCCTTTGTTGGGCTGGATGTCCTGAGAAGTTCAGTGATTTTCTTGGGCCTATATCGATAGGTTAGAATGTTTAGCTCAGGCTCAGTTGTGAGTTCGAAATCATCGGTGTTTTGAATCATTCGCGCAAATTGCATGGCTTTCCCAATGCCAACGTCGATCAACAGCTCATAGCCTTTGCGTCCCAGGATCCGTAGTCCCGAATGAACAATCATGGCCATGCCTGGTCTGGACCCCTCAATCGTATGTTTCCCCAAGTCGCGGGAACCACGTCTGATAATGTATTGTGCATTCGTTTGGATGGCGTCGAGGGCTGTTTCGTTTTTAAAAAGGCACATTCCCGCCCCCATGGGGGAGTATAATTGTTTGTGGGCGTCGACGGCAACGCTGTCAGCTCGATCGATTCCCTTTAACAGATGTCGATGACGATCCGAAAACAGAGTTGGCACCCCCCACGCCCCATCGACATGGAAATGTATTTGTTCTGATTCTGCGATATCAGCTAATTGATCAAGTGGATCGACGTTACCAGTTTCTGTCGTCCCGGCTATGCCGACAATGGCGAGTATGCCGACTTGCTGTTTTCTCAGCTCCTCAATTTTCTTTTGTAGGGAAACTAAGTCAATTTTATTTTTGCTATCGGTTGCAATTGATATGAGATTATCGCGCCCGAGTCCGAGTATATCGGCAGACTTACGCAGGGAGTAATGGCCTCGTTTTGAAACCAGAATGGCTAGGTCGCGGTAGTTATGTGCCCTTAGGGCTGCGACTAGGCCTTCATGGTAAACACCTTTAAAATCTTTGGTCGGCCCTAGTAGAATGTTGCGAGCCGTCCATAATGCGGTCAGGTTCGCGATGGTTCCCCCTGAGCAAAATACACCGAGCGCATGGTCACGATCATGGGTCCATTTGTCATAATAATCAGTTGGCTTGCGGTATACGAGTTTATGCATCATGCCGATGACCTGGCTTTCAAGAGGGGTGAATGCCTTTGATGTCTCGATTTTGACTGTATTTTGGTTGAGAGCATTCATGATTTTCGCGAGTGGCAACATGAAGTACGGCATGCTCGACGTCATGTGTCCGATAAAGCCTGGAGCTGCTGTGTGCACTGACTGGCTGACGACCTTGTCCATGAGAAAATTTACCTGCTCATGGACAAACATCGGTTCATCCGGGATATCAACGCATTGAAAATCCTTTTCAATGCGCGCTGGCTCCATCTCACCAGAGACAATTGTGTTGCGTAGAAAGCCAAGGAGATTTTGACTAATTTCTTTTTCGATTTTGCTTAATGTAGAGTCATCGGATTCGGGTAGCGAGAAGACTTTGCGCATGCTCTCCAGGGTTGCTTCTGCTTTTTTAATTGTTTTTTTTGCCATGGCTAGGACTTTCGATGTGCGAGATCCGGCATCAACTAGTTGTGCGAAGACTTTCCCGAAAGGTTGGGGGATCTGTCTGTCATGCTGGCGAGTAATGA
>JBIJBX010000139.1:0-6435 GCA_044344995.1 Oligoflexales bacterium
GAATGCCTTTGGACTTCGGGCCGTGATTCCAATGTTTGCCATGTCGCCTTTGTCGCCTGAACGACCAAGGGCAATTTTTGAAAGTGGCGTTAGAGTCGCGCCGACAACGGGTTTAAGCGCCGTACTGATGCCGCACGAGGCTGACTCAGCCCGCTGGGACTTAGGCTCAAGGCCTGAAAAGTTACCAATCACATCGGAATCCACGATTTTCTCGTCGCGAACACCATTTTCATACATAGCGATACGCGGCTTGACTGCTGACTTGGGCATGAGCGCAGGCCAGTAACTGACAACTTCAGTTGGCTTTGGCGCGCCTCCGAGGACGCAAACACCTGGCGGTCCACTTAAGATCAAGGCCGGAACCATTTTGCTGAATTTGCGCAGCTTTGATTGATCAGCGTCACGGGCTCCAACTCTTAAAATAATTTCGTTGCCGTCATCCTGGTGACCAAGACTTCGGTGACAAGCGTTCCAGCCGAAAAATTCGGTCTCGGTAGCCGCGAAATTTTTACCAACCTTGTCCCAAAAGATATTGGCAAACTTTTCAGCCTTCGCTCGCGCATTAGGGCCTGAAATACAGATTGTACCTAAGACTTTAAATCCATCTTGATACGCCATGGAAACTTTGTAGAGAGGTGTGGGCTCGTAGCCTTTCACGCCTGTGATTTTGACGCGGTCTTTGCCGTCGGGTGCGATCTGTATGGTTGAGAAATCCGCAACCACATCTGGTGTTATATAAGACTTTGGATTGCCCATCTCGTAAAACAGCTGCTCGCGCACCGTGTCCACAGAAACAAGCCCACCCGTATTCGGGTGTTTCGTCACAACAAAAGACCCATCCGCATTGACCTCAATGATCGGATAGCCCATTTTTTCAAAGGTTGGAACCAAGTGCCAATCCGTGAAATTCCCACCCGTGGATTGACAGCCGCATTCTATGATATGTCCCGCAACAATCCCCGCAGCCAACTTGTCCCAATCGTGGTTGCTCCAGCCAAATTCATGGATCATGGCAGCCACCGTGATTCCAGTGTCGGTAACGCGGCCAGTGACAATAATGTCAGGGTCCCACTTGAGGGCTTCCACGACAGGCCCGGCGCCAAAATAGACGTTTGCGGCCTCAATTTTGTTGGCGACAGTATTGAAGTCGCGACCATCTTCCATATTTTTGAAGGCACAGCCCTTGCCCTGCAGATCTTCTAGGGATTCTAAAATATCGTCCCCATAAACAATGGCGATTTTCGGCTTTAAGTTGAGTTTTTGCGCCAAAGTGGCGATGGCCTCAGCACAAGCAACAGGGTTGACCCCGCCGGCGTTGGTAATGATTTTAGTTTTGTTCTTAAGCAGGTCCGGCAAAACCTCCTCAAGCATGCCGATAAAATCTCGGGCGTAACCCAGTTTAGGGTCATGGCCGCGCTGTTTTTGCATGATCGACATGGTGATTTCAGCGAGAAAATCCATGGAAATATAATCGAGGTGTCCTCCTTTGACCTGCCGAGCCAAGGCGGTTGGGTCGTCTCCCCAGTAGCCACCAGCATTACCAATTCTAATTGTTTTTTTTCTTGTCATGCAGCCTGCTTTCCAATGTCACATGCGAAAGATGCCAAACTTAGTTTGATCCCAATCGTGGTGTAAAGTTGAGGCCAACGACATGGCCAGAACTTTGCGGGACTGCCTTGGATCAATGACGCCGTCGTCCCAAAGTCGGGCAGAAGAGTAATAGGCACTGCCTTCTTTTGCGTATTTTTCAAGGATTGGTTTTTTCATCTCCTGGATTTCCGCGGTGCTCAATGACAGGCCTTTTTTGGCAAGTTGTTGTTGCTTGACCGTTGCGAGCACATCGGCGGCTTGTTCTCCACCCATGACAGAAATTCTTGAGTTGGGCCACATCCAGAGGTATCTCGGGTCATAAGCGCGTCCGCACATGCCGTAGTTACCGGCACCAAAACTGCCACCGATCACCATTGTGATTTTTGGTATATTTGCGGCAGCGACGGCGTGCACCATTTTCGCGCCATCTTTGGCAATGCCGCCATGTTCGTATTTTTTGCCGACGATGAAGCCAGTGATGTTTTGGAGAAATACTAGTGGAATCTGCTCCTGAGCGCAGACTTCAATGAAATGCGCAGCTTTTTGCGCACTCTCAGAAAACAACACACCGTTATTGGCGAGGATGCCGCAGGGTATGCCGTTGATGTGACTGAAACCAGTGACCAGTGTCGAACCAAAATTTTTCTTAAACTCAAAAAGCTCGCTGCCATCTACGATACGCGCGATGACTTCCCGCACGTCAAAAAATTTCTTTGGATCCGTCGGGATGATCCCGAGGATTTCTTCGGGGTCATAAGCGGGTAGGCGAGGCTCGGCAAGTTTCACGGGCCCATGTTTGTGCTGGCCAAGATGACTGATGATGTCGCGAATGATCATGAGGGCGTGTTCATCGTTATCAGCGATGTGATCCGCTACGCCACTAATCGATGTGTGTACATCGGCTCCACCAAGCTCCTCCGCTGTGACGTCTTCTCCCGTGGCGGCTTTCACGAGCGGTGGCCCTGCGAGGAAAATAGTTCCTTGGCCTCTTACGATAACGCTTTGGTCACTCATGGCGGGGATATAGGCGCCGCCAGCCGTGCAGAATCCGTGCACGGAGGAAATTTGCGGTATGCCGGCTGCGCTCATGCGAGCCTGATTGAAGAAAATACGGCCGAAGTCATCTTTGTCAGGAAACACTTCATCCTGCATGGGAAGAAACGCGCCGCCCGAGTCCACCAAATAGACGCATGGTAATTTGTTTTGCATCCCAATTTCTTGGGCGCGCAAATGTTTTTTTACGGTGATGGGGTAATAGGTTCCACCTTTTACAGTGTGATCATTGGCCACGATGACTGTTGGCCGACCTGCTACGATGCCCACGCCGGTGACAATGCCGCCTGATGGCACGGCGTCATCATAAAGCCCTTCTCCGGCTAGGGTGCTGAATTCCAAGAATTCACTACCAACATCGATAAGTTTGTTTACGCGCTCCCGAGCCGAAAGTTTACTTTGATTCGACGCTGAACTTGGGCGATTGATCGTTTGCTGGATTTTTTCTTCAAGTTCCGTCACCTCTTTAAGGTGGGTGTCCCGGTTTGTTTTGAACTCTGGACTGCTTGTCAGTATTTGACTTTGAATTTTCATGGTCGGATGGGTACCTGTGTATCAAGAAACTACGCAATCACTGACGTCACCCCAGGTGGTTACGTCAAGCTCGTCGTTATGTAAAATTTCGTGAATAATGCCATTTAAAACCTTCACGTCGCCGACTGCGCGGTGACGAGCTTCAAATGTCAGTTTGAAGTGTTCGGCCAATGTATCGAGGTTGTATTTTGGTAGACCCGGTAGTGTTCTGCGCGCCAATTTTACCGTACAAAACGCGGGACAATTCAGCTCATAGCCAAGCCGCCCCGCAGCGGCCTTGAGCATGCCCATGTCGAAGTCCGCGTTGTGCGCGACGATAATGCTTCCGTTGATAAATTGCAGAAAGTTTGGCAACACCTGGTCAATAGAAGGCTGCCCATGGAGCATCTCTTGGGTAATTCCAGTTAGGTTGACGATGTTTTGTGTGAGCTCAATGTCGGTATGAACGAGGCTCCAGAATTCGTCCACCACTTTACCACCAACAGTTTTTATCGCGCCAAATTCGATGATACGGTCGAGATCTGAATCAAGACCGGTGGTTTCAGTGTCAAAGATCACCAGCGGTGTTTCTAAAAGGGCTATTGTGGGCGGTAAATCCCAATGAACCATCCGCCGCAGCGCAAATTGATCCTCATCTGTTGACGAGTTTGTAGCCGCCAGGCCCGATGGAAACAAAGCATCATGGAAAACCGAGTGTCGAAGAAGCATTAGGCAGCACCTCCGCGGGGGCGTCTAATGAGCAAATAGCTGGCCAATGCGATGAGGCTGAATGCGACCAGAATTGTTTGAACGGGAAAATTGGCCTCACCGGTTAAGGTCATCCATGTTGAAATGATCGCAACAGGCAGCCATAAAATGGAGCGCACTAAAATTTTTAGGGCAGGATGGGCGGAAACCACGCTCGCCGCTTTTGGTCCATACTCGTAATACCACTCAACGAAGGCTCGTCCCGGCGTCGTTTGCAGGAGAACTCGGTCTCTGAACCAACGTAGTGGTTTTAGGTGTCGGTCTAGTGGCGAACCGTAGGCCGCCGTCGCAATAAAACACTTAGGGTCTCCAAGTTTTGCATCGTTCTCGCCGTTGTGTTCGCTCCAAGTTGTGTTTGCAACAGCAGTAGCCGTTTGACAACTGCTGCGCTCTAAACCGCCTGGCGTAAAGAACGTAAAGACCGAATAGCTTTTGCCGTTTTCAAGACCGTCGATGGCGACTTCACCTGAACTCGCTGAGGTGGTTGCAACGAAAACACCACTCGCCGAGAGAGTGGCGAGTTTGGTGGGGTTTAGGTAATGTTTGGTGGTGTCAGAACACTGCACGCACGTGTCGTTGTCCGAAACATACACGCAAGCATCGTCCGCGGCATCTGTATCTGTGGCTGATGTAGAATCGTAAAGATAGGCAGGTAAGTTTGAAACGGAAGCGGCCTGATCAATGGCGACAGCGACCACCTTTGACGGTGCTTGCGACGATCCATCAGACCATGTGGTTGTCGTTGGTATCGACCACTTAATCTTGACTGCACGGTGCGTTCCCGACGAAGAAACATTAGTGGGCGCTGCTTTAACTATGGCCGTATTGATGGTGATTGTTTTATTTTCGGTCTTAACTTCTGGCTGAGGTTTTTTTTCTTCGTAATAGTAGATCTGCAGGACGGTCGAGGTTTTGCTACCGGCTAGTAGCGTATCCTTCAGGCCGCCGATATTGTTGGCGGAGATGCGAACATTGTAGGTGAAATCAGTAAGGCCGCCCGAATTTGGCGTCTGATTGATAGCGGCGGTTAAACTCACGGTAAAGGGCACTTTTATTACTACCGGGTCCCCTTCAAAGGGCACGTATTCTGACGTGGAAGAACTCAAGTCCATCAGCCAGATCCGGATTCGGTCTTTAAATAGATCTTCACCAGTCGCGGGCGTTGTCTTTGAGATGTCAGTGACTTTGATCTCAAGGTCAAAGTAATCTTGGCTCAGGTCACGCGGTAGGTTGCCGGTGACAGACATGGTTTTGCCAAAACTAGTTTGGGCAAAAACTCCAACTAGTGACAATGTGAAGAAAAATACTGCAGCGCGCAGCATCCAGCAACCCTCCGATCTTGACGAACGACAGAACCGCCGTAGTCTAGTACCGGAGCTTAGCGGTTGTCGAGGTCAATTACCAGGCCGTCCCAGGCCGTAACTAGCCGAGGACCTTGGGGTTGCCCGATTTTTTCCCAGTCAGCCTTAAATGCGGGCAGTTGCGCCTGTAAATGGCTAATAGCCGACTTAGCCATTCGGCGAAGTTTCGCAGGGGTTGCCCAAGGATCATGATGGGTAAAGACAAGACTTTTGATTTGTTCCCTTAGGGCCAGGTCCACGCCAATGTTGGGGCTACAGTGCCCCCAATCAAAGCGGCTGGCTAACTCGGCTATTTCGTACTGGGCATCAAAAACTAGAATGTCGAGATTTTGATAGAACTCTAAATCCCGGCCGAGCTCTGGGCGGGAGATTCGTTTGAATTCCCCGTCAACACCAATAGCGCAGGATTTTCCTTCGGCCTCAAAACGAAAGCCAAATGAGCCTCCGGGATGATCTAGAACAAACGCCGTGACGGATGTTGCGCCGATGGTGACAGGTTCGTACAGTTTCATTTGGACAAACTCAATGCGCCCGACAAGTTGGTCCCAGGTGAGCGGGAAGTTGATGCCATTGAAGTTAATCTTCACATGCTCTGGAGCATTACGGTGAACATGATAGATTTTGATGACGTGCCCAGGGGCATGTACGGGAACAAAAAACGGCAATCCCATAACGTGGTCCCAATGCATGTGGGTCAGAAATATATGGAATTCCTTGCGACCGACCGCCATATGTTCAGTGCCTGCCTCACGCAGTCCTGAGCCCATGTCGACGAAAAAACTTTGATCACCGACGGCTACTTCGGTGCACGTTGTGTTGCCGCCGAAACTTAATGGGTGCCCGAGTTCACCCCGATCAAGAGCGTTACGTAATGCTGGGATCGAGTTGATCCCCTGATTCTCGGCTTCTTGTAGGACTTCATTCAAGACGAGGTGGATGTCCGAATTGTTAAGCGCCTGAGGTAGGGAGCCGCGCGTGCCCCAAAATTTTATTTTCAAAACAAAGCCCTCTATGTCTATGCAAGCCAAGTACCCGACAGTAAATTGATTTTAGCAGGTAAATGGTTTAAATTTAAGGTTTAGCCGCCCGATTATCAGACATTTTGGCCTTGAAGGAAAACTCCAGAAATGACCATGAAAATTTCCCGTAA
>JBIJBX010000140.1:0-6434 GCA_044344995.1 Oligoflexales bacterium
ACCCTTAAGTTCGGCTGGAACTTTATCGCTATTTTCACGAAGCATCTTTTCAGCTTGGAACACAAGGCTATCGAGCTGGTTTCGCGCTTCGACAACTTGACGTTTTTTCTTATCGTCCTCAGCGTGGACTTCTGCGTCTTTGACCATCCGCTTGATCTCGTCCTCACTCATCCTTGTGCCTGCCTGGATGGTAATGCGCTGCTCTTTGCCAGTGCCAACATCCTTAGCTGAAACATTTAGAATACCATTTGAGTCGATGTCAAACGTGACTTCAATTTGAGGAACTCCCCGCGGCGCGGTTGGAATATCAACGAGACTGAAACGTCCCAGTGACTTATTGTCACGCGCCATCTCACGCTCACCTTGTAGCACATGAACTTCAACAGACGTCTGATTGTCAGCTGCTGTCGAGAAGACCTGGCTTTTGCGGGTCGGAATCGTTGTATTGCGCTCAATCAAACGTGTTGCCACACCACCAAGTGTTTCGATGCCAAGAGACAGCGGCGTCACGTCAATCAAAAGCACATCTTTAACATCACCAGCAAGAACGCCGGCCTGAACAGCGGCACCTACGGCCACAACTTCATCTGGGTTCACTGACTTGTTGGGCTCCTTGTTGAAGAAGTCCTTCACTTTTTGCTGAACCAGCGGAATCCTGGTTGAACCACCGACCAGCAATACCTCGTTGATCTCACTGTTGGATAGACCTGCGTCTTTCATGGCCTGACGACAGGGAGCCAATGTTTTCTCAACTATACCTGCGATCATTTGTTCGAATTTTGAACGCGTCAATGTCACGTTTAAATGCTTTGGACCAGTTTGATCTGCGGTCAAGAACGGCAGATTGATATCTGTTTGCTGTGCCGATGAAAGCTCAATTTTTGCTTTCTCGGCCGCTTCCTTCAAACGCTGCACCGCCATGGGATCTTTACTAATGTCGATGCCACTTTCGGACTTAAAGGTCGCCGTCAGCCAATCAATCAATAATTCATCGACGTTATCACCACCGAGGTGAGTGTCACCATTGGTGGCAAGAACTTCGACCACACCATCACCAACTTCTAGGATCGATACGTCGAACGTACCACCACCGAAGTCGTAAACAGCAATTTTTTCGTTCGTTTTTTTATCCAGGCCGTATGCCAAAGCAGCAGCCGTTGGTTCATTCACGATACGCTTGACGTCAAGTCCCGCGATCCTACCAGCATCCTTCGTAGCCTGTCGTTGGCTATCGTTGAAATAGGCAGGCACCGTGATCACCGCCTCAGTGACTGTTTCACCGAGATAATCCTCAGCTGCTTGCTTTAATTTAGCGAGAACTTTCGCGGAGATCTCAGCAGGAGTAATTTCCTTACCGTCAATTTGAAAGGTAGCCAGATTGTTTTTTCCAGACAGCACCTTGTAGGGCATTTTGTCGCCCTCGGTTTTTCGCTCAGAATAGCTACAGCCAATGAATCGCTTGGCGGAATAAACCGTTTTGGAAGGGTTCGTAACGGCCTGACGACGGGCAGCCGCGCCAACAAGCACGTCACCGTCCTTTGTAAATGCCACAACCGACGGCGTGGTCCTGTGCCCCTCAGCATTAGCGATAACCTTCGGCTGTCCGCTTTCCATCACCGCGACGACCGAGTTGGTCGTACCCAAGTCGATGCCAATAATCTTACCCATAACTTAACTCCTCATAATCTAAAGGAAATCTTTAATTTTTCGAATCACCCCGAAGCCATCTTAATTCTGCCTTGGCGGTTTAACCCAACTTAATGCCCGATGTCCAGCTGTCAAGGCCCCGACCTGCATAAAAGTTGTGATAAAATGTCAGGAAGGGGGATTTTCTATGCATGAGCTGACCTGCCCGTCCTGCGGATCACCGTCGCAGCACAATATTCGTGACTACGTCTTAATGTGCCCTTTTTGCTCCGCATCCTTTCGTTTTGACTTGGAAAGTGGGCGGAAAGAGGCCTTTGGCGATCACTACATTATCCCCAATACCATCGATCCAGTCCGTGTGAAAGAGCATGTCCTCGAGTGGCTAAAACGTTTGCACCACAAGCCAGGTGTGGCCGACAAAGAGTTCGTGGTTTTGGACATTAAAGGCGCCAGTGTGCCGTTTTGGATCGTATCTTTAGAGGCCCACACAGTATGGCGCGGACACGTACAACGCCAGAAAAAGGGGACCGACACTCGTCTCGGGTCGGAGTTTTTAACCGAGTCGGGCAACTTCAGAAGATCTTACCGTTGGGCGATCAACGCACGATCAAATATCTGCGAAAACTGGGGTGTCGCAAGGCTCCACGAGCCTAAAGAACCGGTTGAAGTGGTTTGGGACGGGTTTCCGTTAGATTCCACCTACTCGCGCGGGCGAATTACGCCTGAAGCCCAAGGTGAAAAAACCGCTTATGATCGTCGTGAGTTCTTTGAGTTCAAATATGCAAACGGCCTACCCATTCTCAGTTGTCAGATTGGCGAGGAAGAAGCCCTACGCCGCGCCAAACATCACGTTGAGCGCTATCATCAGGACATGGCCCTTCTCCACTCCGACTTTTTGCTCGATTGCAGGAACGAACTGGATATTGCCGGCATTCAATTGATTCACCTTCCATTTTGGCATGCTACCTACGCGTTTCGACCAAACGGCTTCCTGCGCCATTTTCACCGACCAACGGAAAAACACGTCCTGATCGAGGGAATTAATGGCGGAATCCTGCGTGGAGAGCTCGACATGGTTCATCGGGACAAAGTACAAATTAATGCGATCGTCACCGCTATGGCGGCTTTCCTGTTTTTTGTGATCGGTGCGGCGTGGAATCCCATCTTCCTACTTGTCTCACTGTTTTTCGGCATTGTCAGTGGCTTAAGCGCTTACATAGCCACAGTGAAACTTGAAGAAAGAAAACGTCAACTCAACTATGTGATGAAAGACAATAAAGCTGGACTCGGCGCGGCGAAGGCATAATTAAATTTGTGCCGTCTCGTCGCCTTTCTGGCGGCAGCCGATCATCACGAATAAGCCCATCATTAATATCGGAACCAAAAGGCGTCCACCAGGATGCGTCAGGGTCACACTTTTTGGAACTGTGATCACTGGTAGTGACAAGGCGCCCTGAATGACTGCCAGTTGCTCAATCCAACCCAAAACTAAACGATTAATCGCCAACAGTGAGCCGTTTGACACGATTGACGGCAGCGCCAGCGCAATCAAATCAAAAGGTAACAGCATCGAAAATATCAGTTGAAAGATCAGATTGGCTGGTATCGCCAAAATTCCGACCTGGCCAAAAAAAAGCAGACTAAAAATAAAAAATGCCGCCTGCACTAAAACGGCGTCGCTAAAAATACCCCAGTAAGACTTTAAAAAAGTCGACTCAACAAATGCCGTCAATAGCAAGACGCCACACCACGACATCAGCATACTGAAAGACAAAAAATTGGCCGGAAAAAAAATCGCCTGCAAAATAATTGCCAATAAAATTCTTGATTGCGCAGGCATTGACAAGCCTAACATCGGCGGAATCATACTCACCCCGAAACACAGCGCGGCCCTTTGCATGGACTGGGAAAAACCTGTAGCCGCACAGTAGATAAAAAGAACAAGTAAAGTCAGGGGCTGAGAAAAGCTTGCGACTCGAAGCCACTGCAAAGCTGGTAACTGGCCACGCATATAAAAGACATGCCAAGGCAGTCGTATTACGACCATTACAACGGTGGCGATAACAGAAAGGTGTCCCCCACTCAAAACCAGCAAATGAAGAAGCCCAACCGCACGAAAGGCCTCTAATATAGCCGGCGCAACACCAAACTGCTCACCAAGCACAAAGGCTCGCAACCATCCCGCAACATCGGGCTCAAGGGTTTTAATTCTTGCATGAAGCTTAGATCTAACCAGCATTCCAACCCGGCACCAAGGTGATCTGGATCTAGGCGAAGGTTGTTGCCAATCATTAGGCAAAAACGGCTTAAGATTTTTCCCATTAAGTGCCACCCGAGCATCCACCGCACTTCGCCCTTTGGCACGGTAAACCCAACCATTTGCTTCAACCAGTAGATCATCATCTTGGAGACTACATCCACTCGTCCAAATGATCTGACCAACCTGCTCTCCTGAAGGGACAGGTGGCGGATTATGAACAAGACCCCAAAAAAATGCGACTACGGCGCAAACTTCTGATGGTAAATAACGACGCTTAAGCCACAAATAGACGACAAAAATTATGGAAAAACTGACTGGAACCGTGATTTTTATTACGTGATAAATCCAGGATTCAACACCAGTCAAATCCCCCGAGATCACGCCTGCAAAGAATCCAAGCACCGGTAATATCAATACAAAACCTGAAGAAGTTTTTGGTTTCCAAATGCTTCTCTACTATTTAATTGAGCTTAACCACAATCGACATCACTACCGATGCTGAAAATGTCTTCGTTTCTCATGATATGCTATTGGGGCATTGAAAGTTTATCGCCATCTGCCGTGATTTCTTGCCAGGGGAGGCAAATCTCTTGACCCTAGGACAATCAGACTTTCAGTCGCTTCAGGTTTCATTGCCAAAGCTTAATGACTGGTACTTGAAACAGGTCCCCGCGCCCCCCAGACTTTCTGACAGCGAAACCTTTCATCTTTTTTCGCTGGCGAAAGCACTTCACACGTCCCAAACAAGCCCAAATTCTGCTTGGACTGCGTCCGTGGAGGAGATTATCCATACAAAATCCTCCCTACTGCAGCACATACTTGACACGGATGCACTTGCCGTAACCCTTGGCACATCAGTGGTTGATCTTTATGGCATACTGACGGAGCAAGCGCTTAGAAATAATCACAGCAAAAAAGCCATTGATACCCTGGCCAAACTCGCCGACCAAACTGGACTTGCGGCATTTCGCTTTCTTGTGGCTTGGGTCGCCTTCAACATTAACGACTTGGAGCGGTGTATCAACGAGTGCGAGCGAGTACATGAACCTTATGCCCCCATACACACGCTCTTAGGCCAAGCCTTACTGGAGTCCGGAAAAGTTCAACTCGCCATTGAAGCCCTCAGAGTTGCCACGGAAATCGCGCCCAGAGATCCCCTGCCACTTGTGCAGCTTATCAAAGCATTCATCATTACAACCCGCCAGCAGGAATGTTTTGCGGCAATCAATCGCTGCCGGAAAATTGTCGGTAATAATCTGGAAATTGAGTGCTTGGCTTCCATGGCCATTGTGGTTGGACATTATCGCCCCCAGGACTTTTGTTTGCACACACTCGGTAATATCGCTGCGCAACTAGAAGAAGATCCACATGACTTTCAGGCTTTCGCCATCGGCATGGAACTGGCTGCGGAGCTTGGTCTTAGGGATTGGGCCCAGCGTTACGCTGAAGCCTGGGATAGCTCAAGGATCTCAACCCCCGAACAAATCGCCAAAGAACTGGCGAAGATGCTTAAACGGCATCAAGACCGGAGTTGGCACGATGTTTCACGAATTATCTTGGATAAGACGCTTGCGACCCGCAAGCACGAAAATTTAAAGACTGTTATGCAATAGCACCGGCAAACGCAGCTGCCCGGCGATTTGATTTTTGGATACCAAGATCTTCAACCACCGACAATACTTCGTCACGACGCGCCCACACCGCTCGCATAAAGCCAGCATGAAGCCCATGACCAGATTTGTAGGCCGAAATCTTACCAACGATTGGACCGCCCAAGAGGTATAGGTCGCCAACACAATCCAAGAGTTTGTGACGCACAAACTCATCTTTAAATCTCAAACCCTCAGGGTTTAGAACTTCATCATCAGACACGACGATCGCGTTCTCAAGTGAACCGCCAAGGGCTAAGCCTGCGCGGCGCATCGCGTTAACGTCATTGACGTGGCAGAAGGTTCGGCAGCCTGCGATTTTTAGAAATGACTCCTGCCCAAGGGAGAAGCCAAAAGACTGGCGTCCAATAACCTGTGATTTGAAATCAATATGCATCTCAAACTCGGTGGAATCCGACGGATCCACTTTGATCCATTTGTCACCGGAACGGAACTCAAATGACTCGCGGACTACAAAATACTTACGCTGTGCATTTTGAACCGACAAGCCAGCGGCCAGGATCCTTTCAATAAATGGGGCAGCACTGCCATCCATCACGGGAACTTCTGGGCCATCAATTTTGACCAGGGCATTGTCAACGCCAAGACCAGCGAATGCTGCCATCAGATGTTCGATCGTTGCAACTTTGGCATCACCAATAGCAACGGTTGTATTTAAATCGGTGGACTGGATATTGCTCACATGGGCGAGTACGCTTGGCATGCCCGGCAAATCCACGCGCTTGAAAATGATGCCAGTGTTGACCGCAGCTGGGTGAATCTCCAACCTAACAACCTTACCAGAATGCAATGCAATGCCACTAAGCTGGACTTTGCGAGCGACGGTATGTTGTTTGTTGGAAGCCATGGTTCTGAGG
>JBIJBX010000018.1:0-20985 GCA_044344995.1 Oligoflexales bacterium
AATGTTTGGAAGGGGTCGGGCGGCAAGCTGTTCCTGGAGGAGTATCATCGTTTGATAAAGGACCGGCACATCCTACTTTTGCAGGAGGTTTTACTGACCCTTAAAGCCCTCGGAAATTTCGCGCCAGGCGGCTTTTCCGCTAGTCACGGCGCAACCTACCGACGCCGTGACGGCCTTCGAGATGGTGTGATGACGGTGGCTATCGCCGCGCCAAGCGATGAAGCTCAAAGAATACTTTGCGCGTCACCCGAACCATTTTTAAAAACGACTAAAGCAACCTTGGTTACAAACTTTCAGGTGGATGGCCACATAAATAAACTCTGCGTGATCAATACGCACGCAAAATTAGTGCGGCGCCCATCCACGGCGGTTCGAGAGATCGAACGAGTCCTTGGAAAAGTATTACACCACAAAGGTCCGATATTATACGCGGGTGATTTCAACACATTCTCGAAAACATACATCCGGGAAGTCGATCGCATCATGGCTACGATCGGCCTTGAAAGGGTTGTGCTTGAGGCGGATCCCCGTACAGCTACAACCGCATTGGATCAAATCTATGTGCGCGGCATCAAAGTAATTAAAGCGCGAGTGGAAACAAATTATTTACATTCCGATCATTTTCCCATCACAGCCACATTGGAAATCTTAGACACCTAGACGCGCCTGCTTTTATGGCCGATGTGCGATTAAAAATTCTTGTTTAGTGCGAAAGAAAAACGATGATTAGGTATTGAGTTACCGTCAGCGGCACTTGATCCAGAGGAAGACTCAGCGCTTAGGCCGTAGTTCATCTTGTTGCGCGCAAATAACCACTCGCCACGAATATTTCGCGAGGCTTTAGAGTAGCCAACGTTGATTTGTGAGCTTAGGCGGTCTTGAAAAACTCCCCGAGCGACGACTTCGGCTAAGTGGAAACGATGGTCTAATTTCTGTGATAGTTTCAAGCCACCTGGTAATGGGAGGGAAATTTCTGTCAGTAGTGTTTTCTCAATCGACCTGTTTCCAACGACAACCTGAGACGAAATTAAGCCATCACTTTGTATGAGTTTCACGCGCAAACCGAGAGGGGATCCAGAGGATAACTGTTCATTAACAGACCCGTCTTGACCACCACCGTCAATTTTCACAACCACTTTAGCCCGAGGAAGTCGGTCCCAGTTGAACTTTTGATCGCCCCTTTGATCATCCCGCAAGTCGCTGTCTGGGAAAACGCTGCGTACTTCAGATTGATCGAGGCGATCAATCGTGTAAATAACATGCGCAGGTGTGGCGTAAGACCGATCAAGATCATCCATGCTGCCGAAAGCCGCGAGGGGAATAGGCTGACTGTTTGGTATAATTTCCCTTTCAATCAGCCCGTATCGGATTTTTTTAGATGAAACTTGATTCTTATTCCCAAAATTTAAATTAAATGTCATGCCCGTGCGAAAGCGTTCGAAGATTGGAAATTCGCGTTTGAGAGTTACTTCTGCAGCCTTTTGGCTTTGATTCATTAACGTCTGTCTCATGAGAGACTCATTGATCTGGTTGCGGCTTTGGTCTGGGTCGTAAGAAAGGGCCGCCATTTTCCTGGTCCACTCGCGTTTTGTAAGTTCCTTGGTACTTGTGGCGAGATCGCGAAGCGCGGTGTTATTGCCGGTCTGACGACTAGTCGCTGTCACAGCGATCTCTCTGATTTTGGCGATGATGACCTCACCAAGACTGGATGGCTTAATAAAGTCTCGCTCGGATTTTTGTTGAATTTCTTCTTTGGAGTAACGAACAACGCGGACATCAGCCGCAGTAACGTCTTTAAACGATGTTAGGAGCAACACGCTTGCGGTTAGCCACGGATAAATTTTTCCAACCTCTAAACCCACAACCAAACTCCTGCAGAGTAGCCAAGCCCATGGAGCGAATGACGCCAAAGGCGCACGGTTCGCTCGAAGCACCTCTTTGCAAGGCTTAAGCCAGCCATAAGTAAAATTTTAACTCTCTGATATTATTGGATATTAATGGCCAATGGGAGGGCTCCCTGATGTCAATAAACCCGACACTCCGCGCTTGCACCTAACCCCTTAAAAACGCTATGGTTAGGGCCTACCAAAAGGGACCCTTGCCAGGCAACGCAACAACCTGAAATTATAGGTCAATTCATGAAAGCCATTCGCCCCGACGTCAATCTTCCTGAGATGGAACGCAAGATTCTGGAGTTTTGGCGGACCGCCAAGATCTTTGATAAACAAAATGAGCGGCGCAAAGACGCAAAAGAGTTCGCGTTTTATGATGGGCCGCCATTTGCAAACGGCTTACCTCATTACGGCCACCTGCTGGCAAACACCATCAAAGACATTGTTCCTCGCTATTGGATCATGCGAGGCTTCAAGGTCGAAAGAAAATTCGGTTGGGACTGTCACGGCGTGCCGGTCGAATATGAAATCGAAAAGCGGGATAATCTCAAGGGTTCCGGTGCCATCAAGGAGCTTGGCATTGGCGAATTCAACGAGCGTTGCCGGGCCTCAGTCTTGCACTATGCGAAAGAATGGGAAAAAACCATCACACGAATTGGGCGCTGGGTGGATTGGAATAACCAATACCGAACCATGGATAAATCTTTCATGGAATCAGTTTGGTGGGTTTTCAGCGAGCTATTTCAACGCGGGCTAGTTTACCGTAGTCATAAAGTTGTGCCTTATTCCCCGAGGCTTACTGCTGTTCTTTCAAATTTTGAAGCTAATCAAAATTACAAAATGACGCAGGACCCCTCCGTTTACGTGCGCTTCAAATTAAAAGATCATAGTGAATATTTTCTTGCATGGACGACGACTCCTTGGACTTTGATCTCAAACCTAGCTCTCGCCGTTGGCCCAGATATTGACTATGTGAAGGTAAAAAATCACGCCGATGGGTGTATTTATTGGCTTGCTGAATCACGGCTGGATGCCATTTTCAAAAAACCAAAGACAGGAGAGGCGACTTTTGAAGTCTTGGAAAAAACAAAGGGCATCAATCTAAAAGGTATTAGGTATGAGCCTCTCTTCCCTTACTTTGCGACAAAAACCAATGCCTTTGTGGTCTTGGCTGACGATTATGTGACAACCAATGACGGCACAGGCGTCGTGCATCAAGCCCCAGCTTACGGCGAGGATGACTTTCGGGTTTGCAAGGATGCCGGCATCGAGTTCGTTGATCCGATCGACGAAGAGGGACGCTTTAAAGCGCCCGTCTTAGAGTATGTGGGGGTTAATTTTAAGGAGGCAGACCGAGAGATCACGCGTCGTCTCAAAGCTGAGGATAAACTTTTTCGCCAGGAAACTCTTGATCACAGTTATCCTTTCTGCGACCGAACTGACACGCCACTTATGTACAGAGCCATACCAGCTTGGTATGTGGCGGTTGAGAAATTCGTGCCAAAATTAGTGGCGAATAATCAGAAAATAAATTGGGTCCCAGGCCACCTTAAAGACGGCCGTATGGGTAATTGGCTGGAAAATGCCCGCGACTGGGCGATCAGTCGCAATCGTTTTTGGGGCACGCCATTACCCATTTGGATTTGCGACCAGGATGATAATCACATTGAGGTTTTTGGCAGTTGTGATCAGCTTGAGAAGCGATCAGGCAGAAAGTTTGCAGACCTTCACAAACACTTTGTAGACGATGTCGTATTCAGCTGTAGTCGGTGCCAGGGCTCAATGAAACGGGTCACGGAAGTCTTTGACTGTTGGTTTGAATCTGGCAGCATGCCTTACGCTCAACTACATTATCCATTCGAAAACAAAGATCGATTCGAATCAACCTTCCCAGCCGATTTTATCGCCGAAGGTTTGGATCAAACGCGCGGCTGGTTCTATACATTATCCGTACTGTCTTCGGCTCTTTTCGATCGACCCGCGTTTAAAAATGTCGTTGTTAATGGCATTATTTGCGATGAAACAGGCAAAAAAATGTCGAAAAGACATCGCAATTATACACCTCCAGCTGAATTGCTGGATAAGTACGGAGCTGACGCGGCGCGACTGTATATGGTTAATTCTCCGATTTTACGCGGCGAAGATTTGATCTTTTCAGACAAGGGCGTGGTTGAGACGATTCGGGCGGTTATTTTGCCACTTTGGAACGCCCAAAGCTTTCTTACAACCTATGCCGAGGCTGATGGATGGAAGCCCACCGATAAAAATCTGACTGGCCAGGCACCGACAGTGTCGGCAGAGATGGACCGATGGATTATTAGTCGACTTCACACGATGATCCAAGAAGTACACAAGCATATGGAGAAATATCATCTCTATGCGGTGGTGCCTGTATTGCTAGATTTTATCGATGACCTCACCAACTGGTACATTCGCTTGAGCCGAAGAAGATTTTGGGGCAAGGCGGACGGGGCTAAATCAGGGCTGGATCCCGACCAAGTGTCTGCCTACGAGACACTTCATTATGTCGTGCTCGAATTCACGAAAGTATTTGCGCCGTTTGCGCCGTTCGTGTCGGATCAGGTTTACCAAAATCTGACCAATGGAATCGCGAGCGCACCAGCATCTGTCCATTTGACAGATTTGCCGCAGGCCAAACAAGAGCTCATTAATCCGGAGCTTGAGGGTCAAATGGCTCTTGTGAGAAAAGTTACCGAGCTGGGCCGCAATCTTCGCTCCAAACATCAAATCAAAACAAGACAACCATTGCCATCTCTCCTGGTGATTACTCGCAATGAGATGGACCGCCAAGTTATTGATCGTGGCAGCTCAATCTTGACCGATGAATTGAATGTTAAAACAATTGAATTCTCAACAGATGAGGCGCGCTACGTCAGTCTTGGGGTTAAGCCAAATCTAAAAACACTTGGTAAACGACTGGGTTCGTCAATTGGCCAAGTCAGATCAGAGTTTGAGGGCCTGTCAAAAGATCCTACGAAAGCGGCGGCATTTCTTGCTGAGGCGGAAAAAAGCGGCCGCGCGGTTGTCGCGGGATTTGAACTAACTGTTGACGATTTACTGATTGATCGTGGGCCGAAGGATGACCGACTGATCGCAACTGATCGTGGAGTTACAGTCCTTTTGGACACCAAGCTGTCACCAGATCTAATTAGAGAGGGCTACGCCCGCGAGGTTGTAAGCCGTGTGCAGAATCTTCGCAAAGAGTCTGGCCTCAATGTGGTCGATCGGATCACTCTTTCCTTTGTATGCGGAGATGATCTACGCCACGCAATTGAAGCCTATAACGATTATATTTGCGGCGAAACTTTAGCCAGCAGTGTCGAGTTTGTAAAAGTCGTGTCCTCTGCGGCAAGAGTTGAGACTGATGTTGAAGGTCACGCCACCCAAATCGGGCTGGTGAAGATTTAATGCGGTTAATTTTAGTCGCCGCACTTGCAGCCTCTGTGTTAACGGGCTGTTATCTAACCCGGCAAGGGTATCGCCAGGTTGAATTACTCATGAGTCGTGAGCCAATTGAGCGAGTTCTAAAAAATGACCAACTTGTCCCACAGGAACGACAAAAACTAATTTTCACCAATGATGTATTGAATTTTGCGAAAACTGCGGGACTAAATATCGGTAGTTCCTACAGCAACTATGTAAGACTTGATGGCGACGCTGTTTCTTATGTCGTTCAAGCGGCCAAACCCACCGAGATGGATTTAAAGACTTGGTGGTTTCCAATTGTGGGCAGTGTTCCGTATCTGGGATTTTTTGATCGCAGGGACCGCGAAAAAGAGGCGGGTGAATTGGAGCGCCAAGGGTTTGAAGTGCACCGAGGTTCTGTGGCAGCATACTCCAGTTTAGGCTGGTTTTCTGACCCCGTATTCTCAAGCATGCTACGGCGATCTGACGTCGAACTTGCTCATTTGTATTTTCATGAATTGACGCACCGAACGGTGTGGTTGAAAGACGGCGTGGAGTTTAATGAAAATCTGGCCGAGTTTGTGGCAGACGTACTCACGAATGAATTTTTCACAATAAAAAATCGTCGCCGTGAACTTGACGAGTTAAAGGTTGCGCAGAAAGATTACCAGCTTTTCAAAGTTTGGCTCCAGCAATTGCGTAAGTCCCTAGGCGACAACTTGGCGGCAAGCAAAGGCGCGCCTGAGTCTGAGCGAGTTCAGCGCAAGAATGAAGTCATTTCATTGGCGATTTCAAAAAAACCTGCATTCAAGCGAGTAGATTTCGTGGGTTCCGGAAGCTGGAACAATGCCCGAATTTTGGCAGCCAGCCTTTACTCTCCAGACACGGCGGCCTTTGAGCGGTCAGCAGCTTGCTATACCGATAAAAGCAGCCCCGCATGGATCGGTAACTTCCTAAAGACTTTAAAGAAATTGGCCGAAACCCACGATGACGGATTTTCGGCTTTAAAGGCCATCTGTCAGGGCACTTAGTCGCAAAAGAGTTTGGGAGCCAATGACTCAGGCAAAGCAATCATCTCTACCGCAGGAATTTGAGCTTTGGCTTACGTCAAAAAACTACAAAGCCATTCGTCCTGTCTTAAAATCAGCGGAGCCTGCTGATATTGGGGAGCGTCTTGCCGAGCTCCCAATCAATGAATTGGTGGTGCTTTTTAGATTGATTCCGCGGATTAGACGCGCGCAAGTATTCGCTTATGTTCCATTTGAGCGACAAGAAGAGCTCCTGCAGTCCTTGCCTGAGGCGGTGGTTTCCACCCTGGTAAACGACATGGAGCCTGATGATCGAACTCGGCTTTTGGAGGATTTGCCATTTGAGATCCGCTCGCAGATCCTGTTAAAGCTCTCGCCAGAAGAACGAAGCATGGCTTGGCAATTGCTAAGCTATGAAGAGGATTCCATTGGGCGTTTGATGCACCCAGAGTTTATTGCGGTTCGTGGGGAGCTAAAAGTTTTAGACGTAATGGAATACATTCGCTGGACAGTTAGAGACGCGGAAGAGCTTCATAGCTTTCTTTTTGTTATCGATCCTTCCGGAAAATATAAGGGCGAAGTCAGTCTTGCCAGTTTAATTTTAGCGGATCCTCCGACTTTGACGCTTGAGCAAATTATGGATACGGCAACCGTTGCCCTGAGCGCTAACGATGACAAAAGCGTCGCGGTCGATTTTTTTAGAAAATACGACAAAGCCTTTAGCCCGGTTGTTGACGCTGAGGGAATTTTGGTCGGTGTTTTGACCGCAGACGATGTTTTTGATATCGCCGAGGAGGAAGCAACAGAAGACATCCAGCAATTCGGTGGTACGGCAACCCTTGAAGATAGTTATTTTGATACACCGGGACACGTACTTCTGTGGAAGCGTGCAGGCTGGCTGTGTATTTTGTTTGTTGGCGAGATATTTACTGGCTCTGCGCTTCACTATTATGACAAGGCTATCGCTGAGATGCGCTACCTTGTTTATTTTGTGCCACTTGTCATTAGTTCAGGTGGAAATTCGGGTAGCCAAGCGTCGTCGTTAGTCATTCGCGGACTAGCCGTCAGGGAGATGGAGCTAAAAGATTGGTGGCGCGTCTTTGGCAGAGAGATATTGATCGGTTTGGGTTTAGGATTAATTCTAGGTGTGATTGGATTTATTAGGGCTTGGACTTGGCAGAAAAATGTTCTGATTGCCATGATCGTTGGCATTTCTCTTGTTGGAACCGTAATGTTCGGATCGGTCGTCGGTGCTATTATGCCATTTGGTATTAAGCGAATGAAGATGGATCCTGCGGTGAGCTCCTCGCCATTTATCGCTTCTTTGGTTGATGTGGCGGGAATAGTCATTTATTTTAGCGCAGCCCTTTGGATGGTGCGCGTGTTGGGCCCAATTTTTGGACTTCAAGTTCCCATTGAAACGCAGTGACCTATATGTGGATCGACGACCAAATTCTTGAAAATTTTGAAAGCCACATTTGTGCCAAAGTCTTTGTTCCGGAGACGCAGGCGGTAGTGCTCGGCAGTGGCAATGATGCGTCCAAAGAAGTCAATGTGGCGGCATGTCAGGCGAGAGGAATTCCAGTCTTACGCCGTTACGGTGGTGGTGGAACGGTTGTCTTGTACCCAGGATGTGTCGTGGTGAGCTTGGGCTGTTGGGTCAAAGAGCAGTTTTCGAATAATCTTTATTTTAAGATGATCAATCAGGCAGTCATTCGTAGTCTAGTCTTTAAATGGCCAGCTCTTTCCGCCCTTTCCCAAGCGGGAATTTCAGATATTGTGATGGGAGATCGAAAAATCGCGGGCACTTCGTTATTTCGCAGCAGAAATTATTTACTTTATCAGGCTAGCATTCTCGTTCATATGGATGCGTCGCTCATTGGAAACGTCTTAGCACACCCCTCAAAAGAGCCCGACTACAGAAAAGGTCGCAAGCACTCCGATTTTTTGACCGGACTAGCAGATATCGAGAAAACCGTCGAATCCCCCCAACTTGTGGCGGATATTCTGGAAGAACATTTGATCTCAAAACTGAACGAAGAGATGACGACCCATCTCATCAGCCCCATTGCAACACAGTATAAATCTTTGCTTGATCGCCTAGAGCGAGCCAAAGATCAGGCCGAGGCCTCAAAGTTAACATGATCCTCTGGCATCGTTGATAAGTGGTAGGTAGCAGCAGCAAACGGCATCGCGATAGCAAACCAAGCCGTATTCCAAACTAATGTTAAGATTTGCGTTATGAATTCGCCCCAACCAATTTTGTAGTTGAAGAGCTGGACTTCTCCTTCTAGTAGCCCCGCAGGGATAACTAGCCAGGTATCAATGACCTTTAAAAAGTCTATTAGCATAATAAATGCGAAAAGCAGGGTCAGGAAAATGCCGGAGAAGGTCAGAACGTTGAAGAAAATAGGCCATCGTCCGAAACGCGAGAGTGATCCATATTTTAGAAATAAAGTATCCCATGTCGTTCTAAATCCACCCTTGTGACTCACCACTAGCGTGATGGGGAGCATCAGTAGCATCGACAAGGCGATGGCACGGAGCAGGGGCAAGATAGCCAGTAGTGGCAAAAGAACAGCCAGGAATAAAAAAGTGCCAAGGCCCTTGGTCAGTAATACACGTCCAGCTCTCGCGACCACGTCAACGAAACTAGATGGCCGACTTTCAAAGTAGTCGACGCTGGTTCGCGCCAGTGCCAGAAGACCAAGCAAGCCAAGCAGAAATGCCCCAATACCCGCAGACAAAACATACTCAGAGAGTAAATCGATGATCCCCTCAAGGACCACGATGGGTGGCTTGGTTGCTAGCTCACGAAGACTTTCCACGCCAACGCGGGCGACTTCAGCCCAAGCCAAGCTCAAGGTGAGCTGAGGTAAGAAAATAAAAATAAAAGCTATGAAAAACAGCTCTTTACGGCGATTAGTCAGGGCTTCAAGACCATAGTTGAAAATGAGCCGCGGGGTGGTTTTAGCGACGTTTGTGGACAAACCTGTACTCCTCATTTATAAGGCGCTCAGTGGAGGGATGAGAGCGTGACGAACCCCTTAATAATTACAGAGATATACCCATCAATTCAAGGCGAGTCTTCATACGCCGGATTGCCGTGCACATTTATCCGCCTTACGGGTTGCCCACTGCGTTGTCGATGGTGTGACACCACTTACAGTTTTGAAGGTGGTAAGCCAGTGACAGTCGAGGATATTTTGGCGCAAGTCGGTCAACACGGTATACCCCTAGTCGAGCTAACCGGTGGCGAGCCGCTGGCCCAAAAAGAAACCATAAAGCTTGCCCAGCTGTTGGGTGATCGAGGCTACAAAGTTTTAATTGAGACTGGCGGATCTGAGGATGTCAGTCAATTGGACGCCCGTGTACATATCATCATGGATATAAAATGCCCTGGCAGCGGAATGGTTGATCGCAATTTGTGGTCTAACATCGATAGTCTTAAGACCTCAGACGAAATTAAATTTGTTATGGCTCACCGCGAAGATTATGACTGGGCCATCCGAGTCATCAACGAGCGAAAGTTGGAGCGATTTAATCTGCTTTTCAGTCCGGCCTTTGGTCTTTTGCAACCTAAGCAGTTGGCAGAATGGATGGTCGAAGACAAAGTAAAAGCTCGACTGAATTTGCAGCAGCATAAATATATTTGGCATCCCCGTGCCAAAGGAGTGTAGAAACATGCGCGGCAATCTGGATTATATAACCAGACTGCAAGCAGTAGAGTGCCACGATAGCACCTACATGCCGAAGCAAAACCCTTTGGTTTTCGCTAAAGCAGAGGGTTCAAAAATTTGGGATACGGAAGGCCGAGAGTTTATTGATTTGTGTGCCGGATTCGGCGCACTTGCTTTGGGTCACGCTAGCCGGCCTCTGCGCGAGGTGGCGAATCAATACCTCGATAAAATCCCACCAATTGAACATGGCATGGGCGACGTCTACCCATCGGAGGAAAAGATTCTTTTCCTCGAGACAATAAAATCGATGATGCCGAAAGCCTATGGGAAAGGCGCGCTCGCTTTGGGTGGAGGGCAAGCTGTTGAGATAGCGTTAAAGACTGCGATGCTCGCTACAAAGAGATCAGGATTTATCGTATTTGAAGACGGCTACCATGGCCTTGATTTAGGCGTGCTTCCACTCACAGCAAGACAGGATTTCAGAACACCATTTAAAGAATGGTTGGCTGAGGAAAGAGTGATTCGTCTACCTTACGGATGCTCTAGGGATCAACTTGACGAGGCGGTATTACGGCTTAAATCGTTTGGTCTTGCCGCCATTTTGGCGGAGCCTCTGCAAGGACGAGCCGGGGTAAAACATCCTCCCGAAGGTTGGCTTGCCATGTTGGCCGATGTGGCGCATAGGGCAGGTGGTTTGCTCATTTTTGATGAAATCTTTACAGGCTTTGGTCGTTTGGGATTTGTGACGGCGGCTGAGAAAGTTGACGCGGACATTCTTTGTTTTGGTAAAGCCATAGGCGGGGGATTTCCGGTTTCAGCTTGTTTTGCCAGAGAAGAAATCATGGACGCCTGGCCACAAAGTAGCGGCGAAGCCATACACACGGGAACATTTTTTGGTCATCCATTTTCATTGGCAGTGGGGCGACGTACTTTACAGGAGATCACCAAATTGAAATTGTGTGATCGTGCTATCCAAGTTGGAGGAAACGCTCAAACCTGGCTTAAGTCACATATCGGATCAAGCCCTAGGGTAAAAGAAATTCGTGGAATCGGTCTCATGATCGGTATTGAATTTCATGCACCAGGATTTGCGGCCGAGCTTATGGATAAATTGCGAGCAAAGCAGGTTATCGCCTTGCCTTCAGGTACCCACGGTCAGGTGTTAACCATCAGTCCAGCCTTGAACATTCCTGAAGAATTGTTATTTGAGGCAATGGCTCGACTAGCTGAGTGCCTCTAGATTCTGCTCCAGGCTCTTCAGCTGACTCGCCATGTTGGTGAGCTGTTCTCTGGTTTGCTGAACCACATCCTCTGGCGCCCGATCAGCAAAATTTGGATTCTCGAGTTTCGCTTTTAGCCCTGCCAAAACTTTTGAAACGCGGTCACGTTCGCCAGAGAGCCGCTTTTTTTCGGCCGCGATATCGATGATACCAGAGGCCGGAATATAGGCTTCAAAACCTTTACCGATTGTCACCAAAGACTGCCCTGGGCTTTTAATGTCGGACGCGGCTCGCAATTCGCCGACGGTGGCAAGACGTTTTACGAGGGGCCCAACGTCCATGACAATTTTACTTAACGCCGCATCTGCCCGCATGTGGACATCGACGGTATCCTTGGGATTAATTTGGGCTAGAGCTCGTGTCGAGCGAATGCCAGTTATGAGATCTTGCACAAGTGCCCAAGATTCACCAGCCTCTCTAAAGCGCAGCAACTTTGCGCCATCGGGATAATCAGCGATAACCAGACTTTCTGGGCGCTGCCAGGCGGGATGGGATGGCAATCGGTGCCAGAGCTCTTCGGTGATGAACGGCATCACGGGCGAGAAAAATCTCAGAATGCCTTCGAATACATAAACTAATACACTGACGGTTTGATTTTTGGCTTTTTGATCACTGCCAGAAAGTGCTTCTTTGGCACATTCAAGACCCCAGTCGCAATAACTTCCCCAGGTGAAGTGATACATCCGGTTGATCGCTTCGTTCACGCGGAATTGACTTAGTAGCTTTTCCACATCATCCGCAGCTCTCGCGAATTCTTCCACCAGCCACTTGCTGGCAAGATCAAGCTTATTGGCGTCTAAAGGTTCGATCTGGGCATCTTTAGACGTGTAGCGCAGCAAAAATCTTGCCGAGTTCCAGAGCTTATTTACAAATCTCGCCCCGTGCTCAAAGTCCCCAATTTCCATACGCACACGACCACCAAGTGGTGACAGCGCGACACCAGTAAACCGCAGAGCATCGGTTCCGTGTTTGGCGATTACATCGAGCGGATCAATACCATTGCCCAGCGTCTTTGAAAATTTTCGGCCCTGTTTATCACAGATAGTTGCTGCCATGTAGACGTCTTTGAATGGGACTTTGCCTTGGGTCTTTAGCCCAACCATGACCATCCGCGCGACCCACAGAAACAAAATTTCATTAGCGGTAACAAGCGTGTCGGTGGGGTAAAAGTAACTTAAATCCTTGGTTTTCTCAGGCCATCCAAAAGGTGAAATAGGCCATAACCAACTACTGAACCAGGTATCCAGAACATCCTCGTCTTGGTGAATTTCAGTAGCCCCACATTTCCCGCACTTTGTGGGATCATCCATGCCAGTCGTCACGCCGTCACATTTTTTACAATACCAAATAGGGATACGATGCCCCCACCAAATTTGGCGGCTGATACACCAGTCTTGAATGTTTTCAAGCCAGTGCAGATATGTCTTTTTCCAAAGATCAGGGTGAAATTTTAGTTCTCCACTTTTGGCGACTTCAATGGCCGGACCAGCCAGTTCTTTCATGCGCACAAACCACTGCATGGAAAGCCTTGGTTCGACGATCGCTTTAGAGCGATCTGAGTGTGGAACTGCATTGCGGTGTGTTTCGTCTTTAAGAAAGAGCCCGAGCTCTTTCATGCCCTTGACGATCTCTTTGCGAGCAACAAATCGGTCCATTCCCTTGAAGCGAACGGGACAATTGTCAGCCATTGTCGCATCATCATTCATAATGTTGATGAATGGTAGATTATGACGTTTACCCATTTCAAAGTCGTTGAAGTCATGGGCTGGCGTTATCTTCACACAGCCCGTACCAAAGTCAGCGGCGACGTAGCTGTCCGCAATAATCGGAATGAGTCGTTCTGTGAAGGGTAATTTGACGTGCTTGCCGACTAAGTGTTTGTAGCGCTCATCCTCTGGATTAACCGCGACGGCTGTGTCACCAAGCATGGTTTCAGGTCTAGTGGTCGCGATTGGTATTAACTCACCACTTAGTTCCGCTACAGGATAATTGAAGTGCCAAAGGGTGGCATTCATCTCTACCGATTCGATCTCGTCATCGCTTATCGCGGTTTTTAAAACAGGATCCCAATTAACAAGCCGTTGCCCACGATAAACCAATCCTTCGTTGTAAAGCTGCACGAAAATCGCGCGAACTGCCTTACTGAGGGTTGGATCCATGGTGTATGCCTCTCGATCCCAATCACACGAAAAACCCATCGAGCGAAATTGTTCGGTGATCATTCCACCGTATTTATCTTTCCACGCATGAAGCCGCTTCAGCATCTCTTCGCGCCCAACTTGCTGCCTTGTCTTTCCCTCTTCTTTCTCAAGATTTTTTTCAACCATCATTTGTGTCGCGATGCCGGCGTGATCTGTTCCAGGCAGCCAAAGGGCATTAAAGCCCTTCATTCGTTTCCAACGCACGAGTATGTCTTGAATCGTATAAGTCGTACCATGCCCCATGTGCAGCTGACTTGTGACGTTAGGTGGGGGCATTAAAATGGTGTAAGGTTTTTTGGGGCTTCCAGCGGGTGCTTTGAAATATCCACCTTTGATCCAGTATTGGTACCACTTTTTCTCAAATATTTTTGGATCGTATGTGATTTCCATTTCTGACATACAAAAGCCTCGTGAAAAATTTGGTTCACCGCCAAAGGGCGGAGTAATAAATCAGTGGGATAAACCGCCGATCCTAGGCATTTGTTTTTAGCACAAATAAATGCCAAATGGCAGTAGATTGGCTAAGGAATTTATTCTGGTGAAGCTTAAAAATAGGTTATCAGCCTAGTCTTGCTCTGGCTGGTGAGTGGTCCATGCGGATTGTGATCCAGACTGCATAATCAAGCGGGTAGTGGCCTCGATATCGCAGGCTGAGCCGAGACAGCCGTATATTTTTTGAATTCTTTCTACATCACCCTGAGAAAGGTATCGATTTGCCAGGCCCTCACCAATCATGATGCTGGGATTCATGATGGAAGACCCATCGTATTCTTCATTCACATGCGCTAGGCCAAGCCAGTGTCCCAATTCATGGGTGGCTAGACTTTGCATGTCAACAATCTCGCGCCCATCGATCGGACCGCCCCGTAAGGCGTCAGCCATAAAATAAAGCTGGTGGTTGTAGCGAATATCCGCGGAATCAATGCTCAAGTAATTGTTATGCGGATTATTCCAAATAGTGGTCGCCAGCACCATGTCGCGTTTTCCAGTTTTTTTCCAGTTCGCGTCAAAATAGTTTCCGTTGATCCGGTCGGACAAAGACGAGTAAAGGTCTGGAAATGAGTCTCCAGTGATTGATGTATGTTTTCCTTCGTAAGAGAATAGTTTTTTGCCCGTCGCCATCTCCCAGGTTTTCATTGCGGCTTGGAGCGCAGTGAGTTGTTCAGCTGTCATATTTGGATCTGAACGGTATGGAATCGGAAGATTAGTCCAGCCTCGGGGCGCGTGGAGTCCAAATTCAGGAGAAGCCGGGTCATCACTGTTGGCAAGTTTGGCAGAGCTCAGTGACGAATGATCGTCATGGAGGCTCGCCTTATACATCTGGGCGCCACACGCTATGAAGTTTGTAAAAGCCGCGACAAGCGACCCTGCAATCAAGATGTATTTAGTCCCTAATCGCAAAGAAATGCCTCCGAATCCACAACCTATCCCCAGATGATGTCGTTGCGCTTACCCAACTATAAACACATCGGCCAGTCCAGTGGGAACTCCAAGGAATTCAGTCTTAGTCTATAAATTACAGCTACTTAGATGAAGGCATAACGACCGCTTTGATACGACGTACACCGCGACTTGACGCCTCTTCTTTTTGAATTTTAAAGCCGCCTAAGTCCTTGGTGTTCTTGACGTGGGGACCTCCACAAACTTCTGTCGAGAAGTCTCCCATGAAGTAAACGTTAACACGATCGCCATAGCGATCCTCGAAAAGTCCGATCGCACCCGCAGCTTTGGCCTCATCGAGCGCCATGTCCTTCAGATTAATTTCAAGGCCGCGCTTGATTTGCTCATTGACCAAGTCTTCAACAGCCTTCACCTGCTCTGGCGTCATTTTATCAGGGTGACTAAAATCAAATCGTAGTCTCTCAGGCGTAATGTTACTGCCTTTTTGCGCTACATGTGGCCCAAGAACTCGGCGCAGTGCCTCATGTAGCAAATGAGTCGCGGTGTGAAGTTTTGTACTTTCTTCTGAGGAGTCAGCTAGCCCACCTTTGAAGAGTTTTTCACCCGCCATCCGACTTTTTGCCTGGTGCTCCTCGAAGGCCTTGTTGTAGGCATCGACATCGACAGACATATCGCGCTCTTTGGCGAGCTCTTGCGTAACCTCAAGGGGAAAACCGAAAGTCTCGAACATGAAAAAAGCAAGTTTGCCGTCGATGAGCTTGCCGCTAATCTTCGTGAGTTCTTTCTCAAAATGTTTCAAACCTTGACCCAAAGCTTTTGAAAATTTTTCTTCTTCTTCGCGCATGGCCCCAACGATGGCGTTACGCTTATTTGTAAGCTCGGCATAGTGCCCGTCATAGGCTTTCATGAATGCGTCAACTAGTTGGTCGATGTAGTGGGGCTCAATGTGAGCCTTATTAGCTAGGCGAAATGCCCTACGAAGAATGCGCCTTACAATATACCCGGCACCGACATTAAGCGGCAGAACCCCATCACTAATGGCAAACATGGCAGCTTGAATATGGTCGACAACAATTCTTTGCTCGGTCATGGAAAGCTGCGGTGCCTTTTGCCGAATGATGGCCATAGCCTCATTGTAGATACTGGACTCATAAACGCTACTTGAACCGCTGAGAATGGAGCAAACGCGAAGAAGACCCATACCAAAATCCACGTTGGGCTTTGGTAGTTTTACGAACGAACCATCCTGTTTCTTTTCATACTCCATAAAAACGTTGTTGCAAATTTCAACGTATCGACCGCATTTGCAAGCTGGGGAGCAATTGGGGTTATTGAGAGTGCAGTGATTACGGGTGATAAAGAAGGTCTCAGAATCTGGACCGCAAGGACCGGCGCCGCCAACTGGCCCCCAAAAATTATCCTCACGACCTAGTTTGAATATGCGTTCAGCTGGAATGCCAAGTTTAAGCCAGGCATTATAACTTGTTTCGTCGAGTGGAATGCCGGCTTCGCCCGCGAAAACGGTACAAGCCAATTGCTCTGGTTTAAATGGAAGAACTTTCGTCAAAAACTCATGCGTCCAATTGATGGCCTCAACTTTGAAATAATCTCCAAGGCTCCAATTGCCGAGCATTTCAAAAAAAGTGCAGTGCCAATCGTCTCCCACCTCATCAATATCTTGCGTTCTAATACACTTCTGCGCGTTCACCAGTCTTTTGCCAGATGGATGAGGTGCTCCCATCAAATAAGGAACTAACGGATGCATGCCAGCCGTCGTGAATAACACCGTAGGGTCGTTTTCAGGTTGTAACGAACCGGAGGGAATTTGAGCATGTGCTTTTGACTTGTAGAATTCGATGTATTTCTGGCGAAGCTCACTAGCCTTCATCGGTTGATCCCCTATCGGTTCTCTGCAGCAAAATTCACTGTGTTTTTATCCGACCCTCCTCGTCAGCCAACTGAGGGCGACAAAGGCCGGAATTTTGTAATTGTCGACCAAATATCACAAAAGAATTGGTTCGCTCAACTGTACAGCGCGACAATGTGCGCCTTATTCAACGCTGAGTAATTCTACTTCGAACACTAGTGGTGAGTTTGGCGGAATGACGTTACCCACGCCTTTTTCACCGTAGGCCATGGCTGAAGGAATGGATAGACGTCGGCGCTCTCCAATTTTCATGCCATCAACACCTTTATCCCAGCCTGGAATCACTTGTCCTTGGCCCAAGGTAAAAGTAAACGGCGCCTTTCGTGTCTCACTTGAATCAAAAACTTTGCCATCAGTGAGAGTGCCTGTGTAGTGCACGGTTACTTTTTTACCCGAGCTTGCAGCTGCGCCTGTACCAGGTTTGAGAGTTTCGATTTTTAGCTCTACAAAATCCTGACCTGCGGCCGGAGCGGCTGAGTTGGCGGACGAAGAAGCTCCCTTGTCGCTAGAGCACTTTGTACAACTCGCGAGATTCAAGATCGCGGTGAGGGCAACAGAAGTTACAAGGCTGAGGCTTAAGAAACGAATAACGTTACGCATGGTTAACGAGCTCCAATGGGACTAAATTAATCTTGGCGAAAGTACGCCGCTTAAAACGGTGTCAGCCATTTTAGGTACTTCTCGGTTGGAATGTCTATAGCATTGTCTGGGCAAATTTAACGAGTTACGACGCGTACCCCATAATCGCCTCAGCCAGCTGGTCGAAGCCTTCGAGGCTTGAGCGGTCCGGGCTTAAAAGCGCCGGGCAAGTGATATTAATTTCGCTTAGCCAACCGCCAATCATGTCAATTCCAGCAAATGCGACGCCTTTTTTTAGCAAAGTTTCCGCGACACCTGTGGCGACATCCATATCCCGCTCGGTGGGTTTGTAAGCTTCAAGGGTTGAGCCCGCCCGCGTGTTGGCTAAAAATTCACCAGTTTTGGGAACTTTAAGGCACCAACCCATGGGTTTACCATCGACTGTAAAAGCGCGAACTTCGCCCTGGTAGACCGCGGGATTAAACTCCTGAACCATTCTTGACTCTTTACCATTCAAGGTTGCAACGTGAAGTCGTTCAAGTAGGCCACGTTCACCTTCAATGTGTTCGATGCCGCGACCACCGTACAAGCCAAGGGGTTTGATGACGATATTGGAGTTACAGCAATCCTTGGCAAAGCTCATAAGCTCTTCAGCATCACTCGAAACTATGGCTGGCTTTGTGAACAGTGGAAAATCGAGGATGGAAAGCTTCTCATTTATTTCAAGCAGTGCCTTTGGCGCGTTCAGGACAGGGACAAGATGGGAGACGGAGTCTAAAATCCAAAGAGTCCCAATATAATCAAGATCATACGGAGGTTCGCGCCGCATCTGTATGGTCTTGAAATCCACTAAAGCAGCCCGTTCGGCAGGATCGAGGGATAGCTCGGTTGTCTTGCTACCGAAGGTGGCACGTTGAGCCAAGGCGTAGGCACCTGTTGGGTGCAGTGTTCGCGAGAGCTCTCGGCCGGTGCAAAAATAGACGGTTTCTCCAGCTTTTGACAGGCAGAAGGCGATTTTAACGGAGGTATCCCAAGCCAAATTAAGGCGATCGAGGGGATCGATGACAAACAAATGACTATTTTTTTTGGGTGCCATCCCGTAGTCCTTACAAAGCTAGTAGGGTCGCCAAAAATTTATTCGCCACCAAACGGCCCGTCCGATATTCTACCACCCATTTAAGAAAATGGAGAACTAAGCCATGCTGCTGCGTAAATTAGAGGACTTAGAGCTAAACGGAAAAAAAGTTTTTCTCAGGCTCGATTTAAATGTGCCCGTGAAGAACGGCAAAATTCAAGATGAAACGAGAATTACTGAAGCTCTACCGACCATTCGTTACATCCTGGAACGCACCTCAAAACTCACCATGGCTAGCCACTTGGGCCGTCCCAAGAATGGTGGTTCACCAGCCGATAGTCTTGAGCCCGTAGGCCAAAGATTATCTGAGCTGCTTGACCGAGAGGTAGTTTTGTATCCCGATTACACTCGCGAATCGGCGGCCGCGCTACTGACGTCCCTTGGTAAAAATCAGATTATGCTGCTTGAAAATCTTCGCTTCCACTCAGGAGAAGAGGCTAATAACGCAGACTTTGCCCATGCATTGGTCGACGGCTACGACTTCTACGTGAACGACGCATTTGGCACATGCCACAGAGCCCATGCAAGCGTGAGCGCCGCGGCGGAGTTACTGCCCGCAGATCGTCGAGCCGCAGGCTACTTGATACAAAAGGAAATCGCAGCACTTGGTGGCATCATCAGTAGGCCGGAAGCACCATTCACGGTGATCATGGGCGGCAGCAAGGTGAGTGACAAGATTTCTGTGATCTTAAATCTTCTTGGCACTTGCAATCATATGCTGATTGGTGGGGCTATGGCCTACACATTCTTGAAATATAAGGGAGTTGATGTGGGTTCCTCTCGCGTCGAAGCTGACAAGCTGGACTTGGTAGAAAAAATCATGCGCAACGCGGAAGCGCGCAAGGTACAGATTCACCTTCCCACAGATCATCTATGTGCCAGCGAGTTTAGCGAAACTGCAGATGCCGTACCTGTGACAGGACCCATCAAAGCCGGCCTTATGGGACTAGACATTGGTCCAGAGACACAAAAAAGTTTTGCCCGTGTCATCAGGGAGTCTAAGACTGTCTTGTGGAACGGCCCCATGGGCGTATTTGAGTGGGATAAGTTTTCCAAAGGCACTATGGCCATTGCTCAGGCGATGGCAGAAGTCCACGGCAAAACAGTCGTCGGCGGAGGAGATTCAGTGTCGGCTGTCCAAAAGTCAGGTTTTGCCAGCAAAATGACGCATATTTCAACGGGCGGCGGCGCCAGCTTGGAGTTTTTGGAAGGCAAAATGCTTCCAGGGATAAAAGTTCTTCTCAAGTAATTAACGTCCCGCAGGAGGGAGGCTAACTGTGTCGCGTAAAAAATTTCTAGCCGGTAATTGGAAAATGCATAAGACTCGCTCTGAGGCGTCAGAGTTTTTTACATCGTTCACAAAGATTCTTGGCAATATTGGCGATGTAACAAAGTCAGTCGATGTTGGGTTTGGCGTTTCCTCCACGTTATTTGACACCTGCCTGGCAAAATCCCAGGGCACGGGCATCAAAATTTTGGCGCAAAATTGTCACTTCGAATCTCACGGCGCATTCACTGGAGAAACATCAGTCACTCAGCTATTAGATGCTCATCTCGATGGCTCGATTATTGGCCACAGTGAAAGACGCCAATACTATAACGAAACCAACGAAGCTGTTGGCAAGAAGTGGAATGCTCTGGCAAAAACAGGACTCCTACCGATTGTTTGTGTTGGCGAGACGAGGCAAGAGCGCGAATCTGGTAAGACCCACGATGTTGTCAAATCCCAATTTGAGGAAGCCCTTCAATTTGTTTCCGACGAAGGGCGTTCAAAGGAATTTATAATTGCGTATGAGCCAGTTTGGGCCATCGGTACTGGTTTGACGGCGACGCCGGAGCAGGCTGAGGATGTGCACAAAGTTATTCGAGAGCTGCTATCCAAAAATTTCGGCGCCTCGCGCGCTCAATCGATTCGGATTCTTTACGGCGGCAGTATGAATGCTGCCAACTGCAAAGATCTGTTGTCGAAGCCAAATATCGATGGCGGGCTGGTCGGTGGGGCATCACTGAAACATGAGGACTTTGCGTCGATGGTAAACACAGCCATGACCTTGTCCGGAGAAATTTAATCTAATGCTGGAGTTAATAGTAATTTGTGGATGTCTCTTGCTAAACGCCATCTTGGCTGCTTATGAAATGGCGTTTGTATCGGCATCGCGACCAGCGCTCCGCTCTTTGGCACAGACTGGTAGTAATCGAGCCAAGAGGCTGCTTGCTCTTCGAGAGAATCCGGAACGCACTCTCTCAGTCATTCAGCTCGGTATAACGGCCGTTGGTGCTATAGCGGCAGCGATTGGCGGCGCCGGCGCTTCAGACAGTATTGAACCGTATTTTATTGATCAACTTGGATTTCATGAGTCAAGTGCCGAACTAGCTGCTGTTCTTCTTGTGGTTACTCCCATCACTTTCTTGAGTGTTGTTATTGGTGAGCTTGTT
>JBIJBX010000141.1:0-6407 GCA_044344995.1 Oligoflexales bacterium
GCTCATAGCGGAACAGGCCGAGGAACTCCAAACGTTCGCCGAAGGCCTGAGTGATGGAGACCAACTATATCAGCTTGTTATAAACTTGAGCCCTACAGGAGGCCGTCGTGAACCAAACCAATAAATCAACCTCAAAACTTGTTCGCATGATCGGGACATTTATTTTTTTGGAAATCATGCTTGGCTTGGGTCTAAGTGACACATTACTGGCGGGAACATTCATAGGTAACGGTGGCAGCGCACAAGATCTTGATCTTGATGCCGCGCTGGCTACGCTCCACAAGAACGCAAGTCTTATTGACCGCGATAGCAAAGACCTCTGCGTTTGCCCTAGCAAAATGGTGAATAATGATCTTTGTCAGATTCTGAGCCGTCTATCTACGACAGAGAAAAAAACATGCCGCGAATTTCTCATAAGACACGCAAGTAAACTGGGCGATCTTTCAAGTCGCGACTCCGGCATAACTTTCGAATGGGCTGATTTCCCCATGTCGGTCAAAAGTGAAGATGGACCGGAGAGAAAAGTCGACGCCGTCACTCAGCCCGAGAAACGCCGCATTATCATTAACCGCAAGCGATTTTCAGAGATGCCGATGACATTTCGTGTGGCACTACTCACCCACGAACTTATTCATCTGATAAAAATTGAAGGAGCCTATATTAATGACGACCAAGACGCGCCGCCCTTTAAAAATGGTCGAGCTTTGCTTGATACAATTGGCGCAGCTCTCGCAATCAGAGTGACCGAAGGTAAGGATGGCGAACAGATTCGAGAATTGGAAAAAGTCTCGCGTGTGCGGCGTAGTCACTGGTTGGGTTTGGATAGTTTAACTGTCTCTCACCCAACTAAATCAGCTAGAAATCTCCTTAAAAGAAATGGTGGGTATGGACATGTTTTCTCCTACACATGGCGGCCGGAGCGTTTGGGATTTCACTTGATTTCTGAAGGTCTGCACAACCAGAATTGGACTGCCGAGGGAATTACGGTTAATGAAAATTTAAACCTGCTTGGTGTTGGAGCAAACTATACCATCAACCCTTTTAATTTCTATCTATCGAGCTGGAACGAAACCCATATCGTACTCGGTATGACCGCATTGCAGGGGTCGGCGAAATATGCAGCCAGTAGCAGTGGCGTGACGATCAAAGACTCCTCGAGCGTCGTCGCCTTAAAAGGATCGGCAAAGGTTCTCATTCCAGGATGGAACGGCTTTTGGTTCACATTGGGCAGTGAGCTCCAACAGGTTCGCTATGAATACAAGAAACTTGATATCAAAGTCATCGAAAATCAGAATATTTTTACCTTCGGGGGTGCGTATGGTTTTTAAAATTCTTACCCAATTGATCGTAATCTCCCTTATTTCATGTAGTCGTCAGGGCGGGGATGTGGGCGTCATTGGTCAATCCTTAGGCCAGCAAACGACTCTCTACAATTCTTACGCCATTGCCACCAAAAATGTTTTTGTGGTCGATCGAGCCACAAACCGGATTTTGGGATTGAATACAGACACGATGACTCTGGATCATCAGTTCGAGTTGACAAACCCGGGTGAAGATCACTACGTGGCAGTCGATACAAATGAGAAGTTTGTCATCGACTTTTCAAAAAAACACCTGCAAGTAATCAATCTGAGCGGCACCAGACACCTTGGCACACTTGGCTTTTTAGGGACACCGGTCTCGGCATCCTACAATCCCACAGCACGAATCATGGTTATGCAAGACGATCTTTATAGTGTTGGCATATTAAAGTTTGCCGAAGACGGGGAAATAACTGACTCCTGGCTGGGTGGGCCTCTCCTAGCAGAAGGCAAAGTCATAACTGCTGGCGACATTGATAAATCGGGACGATTAATCTTGAGCGCCTCAGACGGATCCATTCTTGTTGTCGACATCGAGGCCACACTTGCCCAGGACGCCTGGCAGTTCACCAGCTTTGCCTCAGGCCTTACAGACATTAATTGGATCGCTCCAGATCCAAACAACGCCGACTTGGTACTAGCTGCCTCCACCCAGACGCTCGGACTCATAAACCTGTCGACTCAGACCTTGCTTGACTCCAAGGCGCTGGCTGGCACTATGTCAACCAAATCATTCGGACTATCCTACCCAGATAAATATGATCGGAATTATTATTATGACGACTATTATGATAAACGACGGACGAGCGGTTTTTCTAAAGCCGGAAAGCCGCACGTGATCGCAAGAAGCTCTCTAGGAGCGGCTCCCATTCTTTACTATGCTGGCTCCGACGACAAAATCAAGACACACACGCTACAAAACGCACCTGAAGGCTACTACCGTCAATCCTTCATAACTCCGGATAGCACAGAACTTGTAGTCATGCTGCAGACAGATTATGGCAAAGCAAGAGTGCTCGGGGTTAGGCTAACGGACAACCTCGCGATTATCGATCAGACCTTGGATGCTAACGGTACAGCGAATTTCAATAATAAAATTTTGTTTTTGGATTATGAAACAGGCCTGGGAAGACTTGATCTTCTAGATTTAAAGGCTGGCACTTCAAAAACGGTGCAGGGTTATAATTTCGATTACTTGCGCAAAAGATGACGAGACCCGAAGCGTTCGGATGGAAATCCTTTCACCATTGTGTTTGAATGGTACAGTTGATTTTAATATCCAGGGAGTTTACATATGAACTTCATTATCGCTTCGTTTTTTGGTCTGACGATTTCCACCGCTGCAGTAGCTCAATCAAAATTATCCTGCACAGCCTACGTTTATGGCGAAATGCCTTTTGTGACGATTGAAATGACGGTCAAAAGTGACGGACACATCGAACGTCTGGCAAATCTCATTCATCAGGGCGTAACTAGACATACGGCAGTGGAAGAAAACATGACGACAGCTGAGCAGCTTTACAACCTGACGGTTGAGGCCGATAACCCGGGACAAGAATTATTTCTTGAGATCAACAAGCCAAAAGATGGTAACACGAGCGGAATCTTGAGTGGGCAGTTAATTAACCCAGCATCACCTGCCTACAAGACCATGCGTACAAGCTGTGAGTTGCGCTAGTCGAAGCTTAGTGTTTTGTAATAGCTTAAAGCTAATTAAATCTTGGTGTAATCACCACATTGCGAAACCGCACGGGGCTTTGATGATCTTGCAGCCTGATTGGACCAACGCCGCGCTGTGGGAGTCGTCCAGCGGCACCGGTGGGCTTCGTGATTGGCACCTGGTTAAGAACAAGCTCGCCGTTTACCCACGCGGTAATCTCACCGGGAATCATCACACGATTATTTTGATCCACACGCGGAGCTCTGAATTCGATGTCATAGGTTTGCCAGACAAGAGGCCCCTTGCAGGCGTTCACCAGTGGTGGAACCTGTTTATAAAGGGCTCCACAATCTTGCGCCGTAGGATACTCCACTGCGCTGGAGTCAAGAATTTGTAGTTCATAAAGCCCATGAATATAAATTCCACTGTTAGCACGCGCCTGGCCTTGATGGTCAGACTCCAGGGGAAGCCAGAACTCAAGATGCATATTAAAATCCTGATACTCTTCGGCTGTCTCTATGTCGCCAGTTCCGGGGACAACTTCTGCGTAATCCCCCGTGAGTAGCCAGCGTATGGGCTGACTGCCGTCTTTGTGCCGCCAGCGAGAAAAATCAACAAAAGCTGAGATGTCTCTTAGTTCATCGCCTGTGAGAAATTTTGGGCTTGCCATGACGATGGCCCCAAAAATCGCCAAACCCACTAAACTTTTAACGACAATATTCATCTCACTCCCAAAACCTGCGCAGGTCTTCTGACCACGCAGTCTTTAACGCATGGTCATCGACGGTTACAAGGAATAGATTAGAAATTGTTTAAATTGCTATTGATTACGGTGGGTTAAAAAATCAGCCGGCGCTCTTTAAAGGGCTAATTTTAACGGAATAAGGCAGACCATTTTTTACAAGCTCACCCTGTAAGCTCAATTCAATAAACTGCTCAGGACCATACCCCAAAGTCTTTGCCCATTTGCTGGCCCTGACAACACTTACGCTTCTACGATCCTTCTCCACATCACAAAGATGAGCTTTTGAGATGCCAAGCATTTTTGCAAATTCAACTTGCGTGTGACCATCACCTTGGCGAATTGCAGAAAGGAGCCGACCAAATGTGAGGGCCGACCCAGCTAGCTTTTCAAGGTAGGCGACAGTCACACTTCTTTTTTGACGTCGACTAGTAGTCATGTTTGTTGATCTCCTCCACCTGAATCAAAGTAGTCTTTGCTATGGTTACTACTCGGTAAAATGCTCTATAGGAGCGACTTAGTCGGATCGATCGCATTCCAATCCGGGAACCTTTTAGGGGTTCATCATGAAACCCGGGCAGAATTCTAACTGCCTCCACACTGGTTGACTCCACCGACTTTACCCAAAATATAAACTTATCGACCACATACAGCGGAATTTTCTCCAAGTCTCTTTTGGCTTGCTTGGATAGATAAACTTTTGAAATCAAAAAATCTCTCCCCTTGGTTTTAGTACCCCTTATAGGGGAACTGTGTCAATACTTTAATTGTCAAAAAATATGGCCATATCTGCCACAGGCAAACAAACAGCGCCAATTTGGCTTCAAAAAATGTTTGTGGCAGCAGGTTCCGCAACCTCGTGCAACATGCTGCGATGACGGACATGTCATAAAGCCTCGGCAAGAAAAAATATTTTTCTTAATTAGAGGACCGGAGAACTTTCTTATGACTAATGCACATATTGATTCCGTTAGCAGCAGTGAGACCGAGACAAAAATCAGGGTATCAAAGGACGGTCATATAACTTTTGGGATCAAACGATTCCGCTCACACGCTGGTACCATCAGACGGCAAATCATCGAGCTGATTGCCAGTAACGCAAACGGGCATTTGCTAAAAAGAGACTATGAAAGAGAGCTCGTCTCGGGGCATTTCATTCAAAGTCCGAACCGGGAGCTTCGGCTTGTCAGCGAGCCATATATGAAGCGTCAAAACAATGTAGAAAAAGCCCTCTCAAGACTTAGGCAAGACCTTGCGAATTTCTTTCAGGAAGACTTCCCTGCGGGGACTGTCTGGCTTTGTTTTAGTAAGAAAATTGACGGCTGGCTTTTATACCGCTTACCGGGTCTTGGTTGTGACGGCGAGTATCATTGGTAGTTTTGACAAAAAAGGGCAAAAACGTCAGTATTTTCCGCGGTAGCTAGCCAGATCACCAAACTAGTTAAATGGGGTCAAAATTTGGTAGAATAGAGGCACTCCTTCAATACATTTTTTCCCTAGGGATTAATTATGAAACTAGCCTCTTTCGCCGTGGCGTCATCCATCATCACCCTGGCCGCTTGCAAAACTGTCACCCCAACATCTGCGCCGACCGCAAAAATTCTTTCAAACAGCAAACTTGCAAGCTTTGCGAGTGAAGCCGAATTTCAAGAATACATGGCTAATCTTGGAAAAGGTTTACTGACAAAACAAAGAAATCAGCCGAAAGTGGCTTATTCAAAGTCAGGTGAACCAGAGGGCGCAAGCGCCAACGACACCATTACGAATAACCAGGAACTTGGCGTCGACGAAGGTGGGATCGTCAAGAATATCGGCGATCACCTCATTGTCTTGCACAAAGGCCGCCTGTCTGTAGTCTCTGTTGCTGACAGCCAACTCAAAGAAACCGACTCTATCTACGTGGCCCGTGTCCCGGAGCTACAAAAAAACGTCTGGTATGACGAACTTCTCGTTAATGGGGATCAGATTTACGTCGTCGGATACCGCTACCACGCCCCCGGAAATCAGGGACAACTGACGAATGATCCTTGCAAGAAAAATTACGTCGGCGCCACCGAAGTTAACTCATACACACTTAAAGAGGGAAAGCTTCAAAGACTACACACGAGATTCATAGAGTCGTCCGACTATTACAGTGGCGAAAACTACGCCAGCCGCATGGTCGACGGTCGTCTAGTATTCTACATGCCGCATCCTGCCCTTAACTTCTGTGATGGTAACCAGCGTGCAGTTGCACAGATGCCGCAAGAACTTAACTTCGACCTCCAAACCGGTTTTAGCCCCATCAAGCCACTACTTTCGGGTACTGACGTCTACAAAAATATCGATCAAATCGAGCGCGCAGCCATGCTGCATACGGTCGTAAGCTGCGGACTTCCTGCAGATGGAACTTTGGACTGTAAGGCCAAGGCTGTCCTTGGCGATTACAGCAGAAACAAGTACGTCACTAAAGACTTCGTTTATCTTGCCACAGCCAATAAGATCTATGCTTTGGGCTTAAAAGATCTCTTCGTCAGAGCTCATGCTTCGGCTGGAACTCCTGTAAATCAATTTTCATTTCGAGAATCCAACGGCGCCTTAAGCGTTATCACCGAAGACTACGGCTCTTCGGATCCATCAACCCAGCCGGTGAGTTCCTGCACAG
>JBIJBX010000142.1:0-6405 GCA_044344995.1 Oligoflexales bacterium
TCGAGGATCGTCGAGCTCAGATTGAGCCTGAGGTTTTGGATTTTGCCCGTAAGGTTCGCACAATTGAAAATGAAACTCGTGAGTATATAGAGAAACTTCGCAGTGAGCTTGGCCGCCACGTGGTGGGAATGGCAATCGAGCCCCTCATGGAGGAGTACAAGAAAAACAAAGCTCTTAGCGCGCATTTGGCTGAAGTTCGAGACCATATTCTTGAACATCTTATGGATTTTGTGGAACCGGAAGAACCGCAGGCGCAGCCAGGCGGTCAAGAGTTACCGTTGGAGCTTTTTGGCTTGCATGAAGAACGCGACAAATTCGTTCGCTATGCGGTGAATGTTTTTATAGATAATACTGGCGCGGAAGGTGCTCCCGTCATCATCGAGACAAACCCCACCTATTACAATCTATTTGGTAAAATAGAGAAGAATGTTGAACATGGGATGTATTTGACCGACTTTACCATGATCAAAGCCGGCGCTGTTCAGCGAGCGAACGGTGGTTATCTCGTTTTGAATGCCATGGATATTTTTAAAACGGGTAATATCTGGGATACCCTAAAAAGAGTTTTGAAAAACCGTAAGGGATTCATCGAGGACATGGGTGAGCAGTACTCGCTACTTCCGACATCAGGTCTTCGTCCCTCGCCCATACCGCTTGATATGAAAGTTGTCCTCATTGGCAACGATGATATCTACCATCTGCTGCAAGGAATGGATGAGGATTTCACTAAGATTTTCAAGATCAAGGCGCATTTTGATGACAAAATGCCTCGAAGCCGTAACAACATTGAGCACTATGTTGATTTCATCGCGACCCGCTCGGATAAAGAGGGGTTGTTAAGTTTTGATCGTTCCGGCGTCGCTGCCATGGTGGAATACGGAAGCCGCCTCGTTGATGATCAAAGGCAATTATCGACGCAGTTTGGTACGCTTAAGGATTTGACCATTGAGGCCGACTTTATCGCGCGTGAACAGGGATCAAAATTGGTTAAGCGTTTACACGTGGAAGAGGCGCTGGAGCAAAAATTTTATCGCGTGAATCTGATTGAAGAACAGATGTTCGACATGGTTCGTCACGAGGAAGTTTTGCTGACACTCGAGGGGTCTGAAATAGGCCAAGTCAATGGTCTCGCTGTTTATGATCTGGGAGACTATAGTTTTGGCAAGGTTAGCCGCATTTCATGTACGGTTAGTTCCTCCGCTGATGGAATTATTAACATTGAGCGTAATGCAAAGCTTTCAGGTCGTATTCATGATAAGGGCATAAGTATCCTGTCGGGCTTTTTGTCGGCTTTACTCGCGCGAGAGCATCATCTTGGCCTCGCCGCCAGTGTTTGTTTCGAGCAAAGTTACGGCTTGATTGATGGCGACAGCGCCTCTATTACCGAGGCGACCGCGATTTTAAGCGCCCTTTCAAAAGTCCCCGTTCGCCAAAACTTGGCGATGACTGGAAGTTTAAACCAGTTTGGCGAAGTTCAACCGATTGGTGGGGTCAATGAGAAAATAGAGGGCTTTTGGCGAACCGTTGAGATACTCGGAAAGGGATCTTCCCGTTACACAGTATTGATACCTGTGCAAAACGTTGCCAACCTGATGCTTCACCGCGCAGCGCGCGCCGCGGTCGATGAAGGTAAGCTTGAAGTGATTCCGGTCCGCAATATGGCTGAGGTCTTTGAAATCAGTACGGGTGTTCCCTTGGGTGCTCAAGATTTACACCAAGAGCGTTTTGAGCCTGGTTCAGCCCTGTGGATAATTCATGAGCGCATTCAGGAGATCCGCGCTAGGCGTCGCAAAGAGCGAAAAGAAAAGTAAGCGATCTTTAAATTACAGAAATTTAGTTGTTGCCGTCATATTTCCAATGGGGGAGAATACGGACTAATCAGCATTTTAGTTTGTTTTAAACTCGTCGCGCTGGGATGTGCGATGAATCAGCGTTTCAAGGAGGATACCATGCGTATTGATGTTAAACGTTCAGGGCGAATTTTAGCGGCACTTATGTTTGTGGCCGGAAGTGTGTCGAATGCGGCAACGGTTGCGATCATTGACTCAGGTGTTGATTTTAAGCATGAAGCTTACGATGCCAGTATGTGGACCAATCCTAACGGTAGTACAACGGTCGATGGGGTAACGTACTCGAACGATACTCATGGTTGGAATTTTGCTGAGAACAACAATGAAATTATCGACTATAAGTACCTGGGAACCTTCTCCCAAGATTGCTACAAGATATTCGAAATTCAGGGCAAAATTCTAACTGGCACCGCTACGCCGGAAGAAATCGCATGGTACAAAGGCAAGCGTTCTGATGCCACATTCCTGAAAGAGCTCCAAAAATTTGGCAATTTTATCCACGGAACTCACGTTACTGGAATTTCAACGGATCAGTCCACGGCGGCTAAGATTGTTGGTGTCAAATTGATTCCGACAGAAGTTCCGGGAGGACTTGCTCTGAATCAGTTCCGTGATGATAAGGGCAATCCAATGGTATCAATGATGCTCCAGATGGTAGCTCAACGTCAGGGCCAACTGCTAACCAATGTTGGCAAGTATACAGGCGCCGTTAAAGCTGAAGTAGCTAACGGATCTTTCGGTACCAGTGTGCCGGCGGTGAAGCCAGTTGTTGCGCAACTTGTAAAACAGATTACAGGCGCTGATCCAACTGAGGCAGAGACCGAGGAATACGCAAAAGAATTAGTTAACGCGATGATAGTGGAATCCAAGAAGTTTTTGGGCGCCGCTACAAATACACTGTTCGTCCTTGCCGCTGGTAATGACGGGTTAAACAACGACCAGATGCCAGTATCACCAGCGAATGCTGAGGCTGAGAATAAAATCGTAGTAGCTGCGACACTTGGGACTGAGAAGTTGGCGACGTTCTCAAATTACGGTTTGAAGGTTGATGTGGCGGCGCCTGGTGTTATCATCAAGTCATCCATACCTGGTAATGAATACCTTGAGCTTAGCGGAACATCCATGGCAGCTCCATTTGTAACCAATGTGGCAGCTCGTTTGAAGGATCTTAATCCATCCTTGACGCCAGCTGGATTGAAACGCTTGCTATGTGAGACGGTTGATGTGAAGCCATGGTTGCAAGGCAAGGTTCGCACGGGTGGTATTGTCAACCCTAATCGCGCATACAAGGCAGCTGAGCTTTCGGCACAGATTGGTCTTGACGCAGCTATCGCTCAGGCACACGCTGTGGTTGCAGATAGCATTGAGGTAAAGTCGGCAATTTCTCCGGAGATGGAACGCGAGATTCTTGTGGCTCCTCTGCCGAGCTTCTTCAATTGATCCTTGGTTGTTGGCAATAAAAAAACGGCAGGCTGTAACCTGCCGTTTTTTTTATTGTCGGTTTGATCATACAAACGCGGAGTCGCCGCCGCCTTGAATAATGATTTTTCCTTCGGTCTCGAGTTTTCGCGCAATATTGATGACCTCCAGTTGGGCTGCCTCAACGTCTGAGAGTTTAACCGCGCCGCTCGCTTCCATGTCTTCCTTGAGCATCGTTGCCGCGCGTTCAGACATATTCTTAAAGACGAGTGTTTTGACGGCCTCACTGGCAGTGCGCAGAGCGATTTTCCATTTGTCGTTTTGGATATTCTTGATGAGCTCTTGAATACCACGGTCATCAATCTTGACCAAATCATCGAATACGAACATGAGCTGACGAATGCGCTCCGCGAGTTCAGGATCACGTTGTTCAAAGCTATCAAGAATTTGTTCTGATGTTGTTTTATCCATAATGTTGAGCATATTGGCAATAGGCTCGATTCCACCAATTTTTTGTGATGCTATGCTGCCCATGGCTTGAACTTCTTGCCGTAGTACATCGTCAATTTCGTCGATAATTTCAGGCTGAACTGCGTCCAGATTCGCGATCCGTAGTAAAATTTCAGTGTGCATACTTTCGGGCAACAGTTTGAGCGTATCCCCACACTTCTTGTTGTCGAGATGGGCTAGAATTAAGGCTATTGTTTGTGGATGCTCATTGCGGATGAAGTTTGATAGGGTCTTTGGATCTATGAGTTCAAGCGCGTTGAGATTTGCGTTTGATGAAAGGGCTAATTGCTCGATTAGATTGTCGGCATCTCCACCCTTAAACGCAGTGCCGATCACTTTTTTGGTGTATTCGTTTCCGCCGTAGAAAAATTTCTTATTTTGTTGAATGATGCTGTAGAACTCGTTCATGACTTCATCGACAACATCCTGGTCCAGCCGGCCCAATCGACTCATGGCCGTACCAATTCGCTTAATTTCAAATTCAGTCATGCTTTTAAATATTTCTGCGGAGATGTCCTCGCCGAACGAAAGCATCAAGATAGCTGCCTTCTGCGCGCCGTTATATTTTACGTTACCCATAAGTGTCGGCTCCCTCTAGCGTGGTAAACACTTCATACCTACATTTTACGACCAACAATGATCAGCAAGCCAGAGTGTCAGAAAACTGACACATGTCCCCCGGAAGGGGGTAAATCGTCCTAATCATTTCGGTGGGTTATGGCGGCATAGGTATTGCTTATAAACAACCTGCATCGCGTCTAAGCCTTGCTGGACGTGCCTGAGCTGTCGCTGACCGGTTTTTTTTCAAGAGGTTGCTGTGCGGATGTTTTATATAACATTATTCATTTTGGCTGGGCTGTCGGTAGTCTCATTGCAACTACGTGACAGCTCTTTATCTGCTCGTCGATCTGTTGACGAGGCCACGGCGCGGGAGATGGACCGGGAGACCGAGGTATTTAATAGAATGTCGAATACGACCGCAAGGGGGGATGAATGTATCCCAATCCGCGTTGGTGGGCGGGGGCAGATAGACCGCCAATATCTTAGTTGCTCGGCAGAGGCCTTTCGTCGTGATGGCCAAAGATTAGAGGTTTCAGAGAATATTACCGTGCCACAGTCCATTGCTCGGCGGGTTAATTTTTGGCGTCGTGTCTACTCATTGTGGTCGAAGAACCAAAATGTTCTTCACGTCGCGGAATATCCCGAAGTTGTTCTAGAAATTCATGACAGCACGCGGCTGAAAAATATTGCTGACAAAGCGCGAGACCGCATGATGAAGCCAGAGATTCAGAAGCGACGAAACCACTATCGTCAAATGCTCTCAAAATTTGCGTATACAAAAAAACTGAACATAAATGAATTGAGTGCATCCGAGCGGAGAGTTTATCATTTATTTGATCACATTAAAGACCCCAATAAATTTAAGATCGCAGCCTCTAGCATTCGAGTTCAGCGGGGCCAAAGGGAGTTTATTGCGTCGGGACTTGAAATAGCTCCGAAGTATCTCCCACACGCTGAAGAAGAGTTTCGCCGCCAGGGGCTCATGCCAGAGCTTGCGCGCCTAGCTTTTATTGAATCCTCATTTAATCTGCAGGCCCGTAGTAAGGTCGGAGCGAGTGGTGTTTATCAAGTAATGCCAGAAACGGGGCGCGATTATCTTATCGTGACTCCAGAGATCGATGAACGGAATGATCCGATCAAAGCTAGCCGAGCAGCCGCCAAGCTACTTGCCTTAAATTATAAAATTCTCGGTGAATGGCCGTTAGCAATTACAGCTTACAACCACGGTGTTGGTGGAATCTCGCGGGCTATGCGTGAAAAAGGAACCAAAGATATTGTCAAACTTATCAACGAATATCGTGGCCGTAACTTCGGCTTTGCCTCCAAGAATTTTTACTCTGGTTTTTTGGGTCTTTTAGTGTCGCTTAAAAACTCAGCAAAAGTCTTCCCTGAGGTGGTATCTGCCCAGCCGCTTAAATTCACAACGGCTCGGGTTGGTGGTCTCACAGTCGCCGCGGTGAAGCAAAAATATAAGCTTTCCACAGGCACGATTGTCGCTTACAACCCAGACATCTCATGGCGATTTGTAAGATCAGGGCAGACTTTCCCAAAGCGGTACGTTTTAAAAATTCCAACCCGTTCTGGCGGTGCCAATATCGTCAGTGTATCGAGTCGTAGTCGCTGAGCGGAGTTTGTTTTGGCGATTCGCTGAAACTCCACCAAAAAAACTGTCTATCTAGAGGGTTGAGCGGATCGTCGCTTTCGGCGGCTTTCCGCTTTTCAAATTCATGCCTTAGAATAGTAATAATCGGAACTTAGAATTTTATTTTTATTTAGGAAATAGAAAGATTGGACGAGCGCACGCAAGTTCATGGCGGTGACGTTAGCTCGAGTTTTCGGCTTGGCAACCTTGTGTTGACTGGAGTCAGCGCGAGTGGGAAGTCAAGCGTTGGGCGCCAACTAGCCAAATTACTGGGCTTGGGATTTGTTGATCTTGATGAATTAATCGAGCGATCAGCTGGGAAAAGTATTGGCGAGATTTTTAAGCAGGACGGTGAGCCCGCTTTTCGTGAGCTGGAAATGCGCATGCTGCAGTCACTTGAGAAACTTCGTAGTCATGTAATCG
>JBIJBX010000197.1:0-4904 GCA_044344995.1 Oligoflexales bacterium
TCGCCACATCACCCGAGCATCCCGCAACATTACGATTTTACCGTGCGTGGATCGAGGCTTTGGCGGAGCTTGATGACGTAGAATCCCTGGAAGCCTTAGGCAGTCATTTGCTGACAGTGGGGAGAGTCCAGACAGATAAGCGAGCTGGCTTCATGGCTTTGCGTGGAATTATTCATCTTCACTTGGACCAAGTTCCAGCTGCCAGATTAGTCTTTAGAGCACTCCAGGGTTTCGGAGCCGACCAGTACTGCTTGGAATTTGAGCAAATGAGCGCGCGACGGGGATTTGAAGGGGCAAGGGATCTAGCTTTGGCATTTTCCGCAGCGCCTCTCTTGGATTGGTTCCAGTGGAATAATGTGTTGGCAGATTTGGCCGCGTTCGGACCTGCTGATCAGCTGGGGGATGTTTTGGGTCATGTTGCAAAAATATTCCCGGGATCACCCAATTTAGACGTTGTAAACATGCACCATGCCATTGACACAAAACATTGGCCAGGGGCCCTCGCTGCCGCAACAAAACTGCACGCGAGCTTTCCGCATCATCGCGACTATGGCTTTATGAAGGCTTTAAGCGCTTACCAAAATGGTGATCTTGACTTGGCATTAGCAACGTTACGCGGTCTTGGTGAGCATCTAAATGAGATCGACGCAGATATCATGCACCTTTACGGCGAGGTTCTTGCTTTGAAGGCGCTTGAGACTGACAATGAAACACTTGCGGCTCAAGCGACGGCCAAGCTAGAGCGTGCAGCCCGCATTTATCGTCGACAAGGAAAAGAAATCGATGCGGCGTTGACCATGATCCAGCGGCTTGAGCGTAATATAACGTCCGCTAAAATCGCTTCTGCCGAAGCGCCAGCTTTCCGCGCTCCGCGCAGCTGGATGGTGATGTTGACACCTGAGCAGTATGCGACATTAGCGACCAGCGGAGACCAGGATATAAGTGTTCTTCACCGGCCTATGGGTAAGGATGCAATGCCCGGAGACATTGTCTTGTTTGTTAGTAAATCAGCCCATGTTGCCAAACGGCCTGCAACGTCAGCGCAGGAGTGGCGCATCGTAGCAGTCTACAGAGTGGCTACAAGACCCTATTGGCATCCAGTTAACCGCTGGCAAAATGGCTTGGAACTGGTCGATCGTCCAGATGCCGCGATTCCAGTGGATGCTAAGGAAGTTAGCAGTGACTGGAATGTTAGGGGTAAAAAATACAGTCTGCCTAGGGGGCATCATGCTCGATATGGCGTATTTGAGTTAGACGATAGCGCCATGGATATTGTTGTCTCAGCCGTGAAACGCCGCAGTGAAGGAATTTCACATGAACAAGATCGTCGTGGTGCAGGGTTTACCAAAAAAGATTCTATTTAAGCAAAGTTTGGGAATTGTTTTTCACCTTAAGTTCATCTGAACGGAGACAGCTGTGTTGTTTTTCATAAATATCTCGAAAGTCATTATGATCTCGGCGCTACTTTTCACTGGGAGCGCTGAAATGGCCGCACTGTTTGCGGATGAAAATGAGGTAGTTGAAGGTCCTTCAGACGGACAAACCGCTGCGTCCGAAGATGCACCGCGCACTGAAGAAAAGCCTGTCTCCGAGGATCCAGCGGGCACGTTGCTCGATGAATCAGTCATTGCGCTGCCTTCCAATGCCGGCGATGAATCGCCGGAACAAAACAAAAAAGAGAGTGCGCCAGAAAAACGGATCCAAAAAGTCAAAAAAGCAGAAAAAATTGAGCCTGAGTCGCCGCCAATGGAGGCCCAGCCAGCAGCAAAAGTTCAAATTCCAGAGGGCGCTGAAATTAGTCAAGGCGAGAGAATTGTTATTGAAGGTAAAGGCTTTTCTATTAAGCCGCCTGTAGGTTGGATTGTCCAGCGTGATGTTCACCGCGTGAGCCTCACCTTGGCCGCTCCAGTTCCAGAGGGACAGTATCCCAGCAATATAAATGTGATTCGCTTTAGTGGTGCTAAGATCATTAACCAAGAGACGGCGGAGAAGTTTGCTGAAAAAATCATTAAAGACTTTCCAGCAGCATCGCCGACGATTGATGCCTACACTCTAAGAAATAGTCAGCCTATTGACCTGGCTGATGGCCGCAAAGCCTTGATGTTTTACACAGATTTCCTGGGTTCAGGTCGAAAGATGATGCAGGCACATGTTCTCGCATCCAGTGAGACAAATCATTATTTGATAACATACACAGATGCGGCTGAAAACTTTGAGCCAAATGCCGAAGGAGTGCAGTCGCAAGTTTTCAATCTTGCATGGGAGACATTAGCTTCATTGGAGCTAGATTCACCAAATCCAGTTCCTTCACAAGAATTGACATGGATCCTGAGTATTGTCGGGATCTTGGTGATTGCTTGGTTTGTTTTTTCGTTCATTCGAAATCGAAGAGCGGCAGCTGAATATCGGCAATTTGCGGATCGTGGTCATTTGCCTGGGGATCACGACGAACTTGTCTCTTCTTTGGCCCAGGTGGGTGTTGGCCAAAAAGTGAGTTTAGAGCCAACATTAATGTCTATGCCCAAGAGTGACGTGGAGAGCATGACTCCCGAACTGGCGGATCCACTCAGTGTTGACGCGAAACCCGTCCGCGGCAAGAAGATCAAAGTAGCAAAACGTGGTAAGCAGGATGTTAAAGAAAAAAAATGGGAAGAAATCTCAGGCAAGGCATCCGAGGTTTCTTCAATAGAGTTTAGTCAAGATAAGTTTAAGCGTGAAATTTAAAACTTGGACCTCGGAAAACCCCATCTTCTGTCACAATAGCGTGGATGAGTCCGCCGGGAGTGACGTCAAATGAGGGGTTCCAGACGCTAGCATCCTTAGGTGTGATGTTGATGCCGTTGACTTCGCGTAGTTCTCGAGGCGGTCTTTCCTCTACTGGAATTTGTTCGCCAGACGCGATGCTATAATCTAACGTCGTCTTCGGTGCTGCCACCACAAACGGAATATTATGGTACTTACACAATACGGCTAGACCGTAGGTTCCAATTTTGTTGGCGGTGTCGCCATTACTTGCGATGCGGTCGGCTCCTACAACCACCATGTCGACTTTTTTTAGCTGCATGAGATAGGCGGCCATGTTGTCGCTGATGACGCTATAAGGGATTTGGTCATGGGATAGCTCAAATGCCGTTAGCCTTGATCCTTGGAGATAGGGTCTTGTTTCGTCGACCCAGACGTGTTTGACGCGTTGTTTTGCGTGAAGTGAACGTATGATTCCCAAAGCTGTGCCATAACCCGCAGTGGCAAGACTGCCGGTATTGCAGTGGGTTAAAATGTTTATCGGCTGGCTGAAGAGAGTGGCCCCATGCTCGCCGATGGCCTTGCAGGTTTTTATATCGTCCGATGTAATTCTTTCAGCTAATTTTGTTAGGTCGCTAGCCACGCGTTCCATAGGGTCATTGTTTTTGAAGCTGGAAGACGTGTCCTTCATGCTGTTGAGCGCGAAAAATAAATTTACCGCGGTTGGGCGCGTTGCGGCTAATCGCTTCGCGCTTTGTTCAAATATCAATTTATACTCAGACCATTCGCGAAGATGGCGATGGTTTGAAGCGTCAATGGCAAGCCCCCAGGCAGCAGCGCAGCCAATTGCCGGCGCCCCGCGGACTACCATATCCTCGATGGCTTTCGCGACAGATTCAAGACTGCGACATTCTAGCCAATGTTCAGTATTAGGGAGGAGTCTTTGGTCAACCAAATAAAGGCAATTGTTTTTAAATTCCATCGCAGAAAACATGTTTCAAATTTCCAATGCTATAAATTGTGTTGGATCAGAGCGCACGCCGAATCTTTGGCCTACGAGGATTAACTCGCGGGCTGACGACGTTCAATAGTGAAATGCGCCACAATGAGGGTGATGACGCCGATCATAATAGCAACGTCGGCGATATTAAAAATATTGGTACCGATGACGTTTGGGATTCCCACCCAAAGAAAGTCCACAACGTAGCCGTGAGCTGCTCTGTCAATCAAGTTGCCAAGCCCGCCAGCTATCACAAGGCCGTAAGATGAAACCATGTAGGGCTTCAGCTCCTTTGAGAAGATGGTGTACCAGGTCAAACCAGCAAGAAAGATAAATGGCAGGACCGTCAGGATCCAAAATCGCCAGGTATCACTCAATCCTGAGCCCATGCTGCCCCAGGCGCCTGTATTCTCCGCGTAGAGGAGTAAAAGCCAACCGCTTAGGTATTGCTGCGTCGGAAAGCCCTTTAAGTAATTGATGGCCCAGCTTTTACTCCATTGATCAAGGCCGACAACAGTAGTGAATATGGCGATGAGAACACCGAGGCGTTTGATAGTGGTCACGGGTAAGGCGGTCCTCAAGGGTTGGCTAATAAATCATAAAAAGCTTCTAAATTTTAGCAAGTTGCGACGTCAAGTGGTACCAATTTAGTGCATTGGCGGTAAAAAATTCCATTAAAAACAGCGGCCTAGGCCAAAAAATGGGCACATCCCTAAAGTTTTTTGGGAATTTCCCGACTTTCTTATGGAATGGGGACATGAGGGTAAGCCCCAACAACCTTAGTGAATTAAACGGTAAGGAGGAGACAAAACATGGGTGATCGTAGTCCAAAAGATAAGATGAAGCACAAGAAACAGCACGATAAGGATGTTCAAAAACACAACCAAGAAAAGCAAGAAAACATGGCCAAAAATCGTAAGGATCAGGGCCCCCAGGGTAACCCAGGCCAACCAGTAAAAAAGGCGGGCTGAGGTTTTCTAGAATCCTAAAATTATGTTTCGACGAGCGGACCAATTTGGTCCGCTTTTTTATTAACTTTTTCCGGTTGGTCATGGGGGTTACTCGTGATAGGAAGCCTGCTCGAAGAATCTGTAAACGCCTAAATATTAGGCAGAAAATATGGTCCACGGTAGGTAATGACGCGAGCTAGTGATTCTCAAAA
>JBIJBX010000143.1:0-6362 GCA_044344995.1 Oligoflexales bacterium
CGACAGTATTTTTTGCATTTGGACAAGGTGCCTTCAACTCGAGTTTACAAGAGGAAGGGGAAGTTCTTGCAATCAACAAGGTGTCTTCTATCGCTAGCGAGTTTGGCTATACAAAATGGATCTCTCAAACCTTTCCCGTCGCCCTATCTGGGCTCGTGAGCATGACCAGGGCCAACGGCAGTCTCGTCGGTGTAGACTCGGCAAAAGGCCGACACCGTATTGACAGTCTGGGCCTGGGTGGTGATGTCCGAGTTCAAACCTTTTTCGAGAACGGATTTTGGCTGAAGTGGTCTCTCATTTCTCTAAGATACTTACGTGTGATTGCGGAGTCTCACTCCAGCTTCTCCAAATCTCAACTCACGACCTCGCGCGATAGATTTTCTGGGTTTAAAATACTCGGGATCACGAATATTACTGTCGGCTATTCGTGGTGAATCTACCTTCGTGGTTTGCCTGGTTTGGGCACCGGTGGTTCAGCGTTGATGGGATCTTCCGGCCAGGGATGACGCGGATACTTTCGTTGATATTCGTTTCGGATGGTTTTATAGGCGCCTTGCCAAAAACTAGCGAGATCCGTGGTGACTTGCAGGGCGCGCATATTGGGTGCAAGTAAATGTACTGTAAGCGAAAGAGTGCCATTAAGGATGGTTGGGGTCTTTGATTGACCAAAAAAATTCTGAAGTCTTGCTTCAACCCAGGGCTGGGAGTCGGATGGATAGTTTACTTGAACTTTGTGATTGCGACCGACCGTAATATGGGTCGGGGCTATCTTTTGTAAATATTGAAACTCCTCTTCGCCCACACAAAAACGCAGCCATTCTTCAAGACTGTGACGTTTGACATCGTCCAGGGAGGTAGCAGTGTCACAAATAAATGCAATTAATAAATCCATCAACTCTTGTTTTTCCCAACAGTGATCAACTAACTTCTTGTCAAAGGCAAGCTTCTGTCTTGTCATGTACGAATCAAAATAGTCGCTATTATCAAAAGGTTTTGGCCAGTGCTGGTGTAGTATCTTTGCAAGTTGTTCGCCTTTGTCGAACGTAGTTTGATTGTTGTCTTGTTCATCCGTATTTAGGATTGTTTCGGCGACGGTTAGGATTCCGTAACGGGTTTTTTTGATGTACCGCGTTTTGCCAATGCTGCTATCCCAGTTCGCTGTCGTCTCTGTCATTAAAAATGAAGCAGGAGCATAAGAAAAGTCGCTGGGATTGATCATGCTGGCTTGTGACACAACAATTTTCGGAGTACTTGACTGACTTCCGCCCGATGCGAGACTGCCGGTTGAGCGAGACGAGCTTGCGTCGATGGCTATGAGCCATTGACCGTGGGCTGCGGCGCTATCAGCAGTGATCAAGAGATCACCTCCGGTACAAATAGTCCCATCAACATAATTTGAATTCCCAGTTCGACGTCGGGTCAGAACCACGCGGTCCGGAAACGCCTTAAGGAGTGGTTTGCTTAAATCCATCTCGTGGGGAGGGTTGCAGGCTTTCAGTGGCGTCAGTTTTTGTTGATCGAGATATCTGGCGATCTGAACAGCTGTTTTTTCTACGCTCGCAAAAGCTCCTGGTTTTGCTCTTAAAGTTTCGAACATGGCCAATAAATCACAGCCCAAATGGGAGTTATCACCTAAATTTGATGGCGCGTCTCCGGGCGAAGCGAGGAGGGCGGTTAGCCAGGGCGCCTCCGCAGTAAAGCCATGTTCGACGCAAGCAGCAGCGAATCTAGCTAACCTTGGGTGTAAAGGCATTCGTGCGATATCTGGGCGGAGCAACTGCAGATCTTGGTCAATAATCTGTAGCAATTGAAGAAGCCGGCGAGCTTCGTCCCATTGTTTAGGGTCTGGATGATTGGGCCATGGCAAATTCTCTGGGTATAGTGGCTGGCCTAATTGATGGCTAAGCCAAATCAGAGCCATGTACGTTTGAGCAAGATCGAGTCGGAGTATTTCGGGTGTGTCAACAGCAGGGCGAGAGGCTTCGTCATGCTTTGAAAATAGACGCAGGGCCATTCCCGCCGCAGTTCTACCGGCACGACCGCTGCGTTGGATTATGGACGCTTTGCTGATGGGGCGAGTCTCCAGCATGCTCAGGCCTGTGAACGCGTTGAATGCTGGCACTTTTGCGATTCCCGTATCGACCACGGCGGTGACATTTGGAATTGTGATGGAGGATTCAGCGATATTTGTTGCCAAGACAATTTTCCGTTTCGCAGTATTTTGAAACGCAAGTTCTTGGGTTTTCTTGTCGAGTGTACCTCTGAGCTCCAGTAGAACCCAATTATCCGGATTGATGGAATGCTCTAAGCTTCGCCTCGTTTTGAGGATCTCAGCCGTGCCAGGCAGAAAAACCAGGATATGACCAACATGGGATGGGTCTTTCATTAAAGCGACCGTTGCGGCGGCGGCTCGTTCGTGGATTGGTCGGGTGGTATCAATCAGGTCATGTTTTACGGCAACCGGGAATAGTGGGAGATCCAGCTCAAGAACTTTGGCTGTTGGCATTTTATTTGCGACAGTCATCACGTCGAGTGTTGCCGACATGACAATGATGCGAAGATCCTTGCGAGTTGTGGATTGTAGATGCTTACACAGTGCAAAAGCCACGTCAGTCTGCTGGTGCCGTTCATGAAACTCATCTAAGATGACGCATTCCACACCTGTCAGATTTGGATTTTGGCTGAGACGGGACAAAAACATGCCTTCAGTCAGAAACAAAATTCTAGTTTTATCCGAGAACTCACGCTCAAAGCGCATCTGCCAGCCTACGGTTTGCCCCGCAGCTTCATTTAGCTCGCTTGCAACTCTCAAAGCACTCATCCGAGCAGCTATTCGCCTGGGCTCTAGGACCCAAATTTGACCTTTCACGTTATTGAGCAGGGCAGGTGGAACACGTGTAGTCTTTCCGCTGCCGGGGCTTGATTTAAGAATGATGTCATGACCCGCCGCTATGGACGATTGGATCTCAGGAATGATGGTATCGATGGGTAGTGGTGGTAATTTTGTCGGCATTACACTGCGTGAAAAGATAAAAGTTGACTATTTTGCGTGCTCAGTAGGGTATCATTTTTGGCGATTCTTCGGCAAACTATCTTCAGGGTTCATCCTTACTATATTAGATTTGAGTGGACGTGCATGGCGGGTCAAAAAATTCTTTTGGTAGATGATGATGCTGACCTACGTCTCTTGCTGGAGAGCGCACTGCGTATATTGAAGTACGAAATTGAGGGCGTTGACGGCGGCCTCGCGGCGATTACCAGGGCTAATCAAGAGAAATTCGCGTTGATTTTCATGGATTGGCGGATGCCCGACTTGGACGGATTTGAGGCTTCAAGGCGAATTTGGTCGCAGTCGAGTTTAAATCAAGATACCAAGATCATAGTCTTTACCTCATCCGATACTCCCGGTGAGATTGCGCTGTGCCTTGAGCATGGATTTGCTGATGTGCTGAGTAAGTCATTCGAAATGCAAAGGCTCGTGGAGTTAATGGCAAAGCATTTTCCTAAGGGCTAGACCGGCGTTTCAAAATGCAATTATTGTCTTGACGCACCGTTTAGCTGAGCTCTAGCTTTTGAAAGCTCCATCTTGGTGGCCGTAATGCGATCTTCCAGGTAGTCAAGACCACTTTCCCCGCTTGATTTGGCTCGTTCAAGTTCGGTTTCAGCAAGGCTCAGAGCTTCAGCCCAAGATTTTACAGCAAGGGCTACATTGCCGCTTCGAAGTGCGGCTGCGGCTAGTTGGTCTAAGGCCTGTTCTTTCTGATCGGCAATAAATGTGGCGCGTTGAAGCCAGGGAATAGCGGCATTGGGGTCCGAGGATGCCAGCATTCTTCCATAAACATACTGTATTTCAAGGGATTCAGGGTACTGTTCGGCTTTCTGGGCTAACCATGCCAGCCCATCTTCTACGGCGTCAAGTTCCTTGTAAAGAAGCTCGAGTTCATTGAGAGCCGCGCGATGTTGTGGATTAATGTCAAGAATTCGTTCCAATAGTTGACGGGATTTTTGAGGCTCCTTCAGGTCCAAAGTATAAACCATAGCCATTTCCATCAGGGCTTGCGTATTCGCGGGATCGGCTTCAATTAATTTTTCGAGCATGGCAGCACCCTCTTGCACAAGTCCACGATCGATCAGGGACTGGGCGTTTTGGATGCTGACTTGATCAGTGTCATCGGTGACTTGCTGCTCCGCGTTTAATTGGTCGTCAGATTTTGATGGTGCTAGAGAATCAGCCTTTAAGTTCGTGGTGCTATCGATGCTGGAAGCGTCCGTTCGTCCAGCATGGCGTCGATCAGTTGTGATCGACTGATTGATGCGGTATTGCCACGCAGCTCCCAAGAGCATGCTGACCACAAGAGCCGGCATGAGGCGAGCGATCAAACCCTTTGACTTAGTAAGTGCAGGGGATGAATCGTCGCCTCGAGTAGAGTTTTGATTGCTGTTATTTGGCAAAGTAGTGTCCCCAAAGCACTTCGGTTCTCTGTAATGCCGACTCGGGAATCATGGTTCTGTCGGTCATAATAGCGTGTTTTGCCGCATACAGTAGTTCTGAGTGAGAGGTTGCGGGGATGGTGTTGGCGACTCGCTTAATAATGTTATTGGCGAGCGTGGCATTAGCTCTGACAACAGCAAGGACGGCTTCCACGGAAACATCTTCTTCTGTTTCATGCCAGCAATCGTAATCCGTTGCAAGAGCCAGCATCCCGTAGCAAATCTCGGCTTCGCGAGCTAATTTCGCCTCTGGAAGGGCCGTCATTCCGATGACTGCTGGTGCAATTGTCTTGCGGTAGAATTCACTTTCCGCTCGGGTAGAAAATGCCGGTCCTTCCATGCAAACGTAGGTGCCACCTTCGTGGAATCGAGCGTGCTCGCCGACTGCGGCATTTTTGATAATGGTGCGCATTTCGGGACAAAATGGATCGCCAAACATGACATGGCCGACAATGCCGTCACCGAAAAAAGAACTGGCGCGGAAACCTCTGGTGCGGTCAAAAATTTGGTCTGGAATAACCATATCCCCAGGCTGAATAGACTCTTTCATGATTCCAACGGCACTGACAGCTAGCATATGGGTAACGCCAAGTTGTTTCATGGCATATATGTTGGCTCTGTAATTGACCTCTGAAGGTGTGTACCTGTGGCCTCGTCCATGACGGGGGAGAAAAAAAACTGATCTTTCCGCAAGTCTTCCCTCCAAAATAGCATCAGAGGGAGAGCCAAATGGAGTCGTTATATTGTGCTCTCGCACAAATTGAAATCCATCCATTTTATAGACGCCGCTACCACCGATGACGCCAAGCACCACTTTTTTGGGTGGCAGTGCTTCTGTTTTTTTATGCATGGCTTTACACCTTCCAGGTAGGGTTCAATCACTGGTTTAAGTAATCAAAAACGCGGACTTCCCGCTAGGAAAATCCGCGTTTTTAGCGCATCAGGGTTGAAAATCAGCCCTAAAAAGAGCGGGGAAGGCTGTCATCAGTGCAAGCGAACGAGGTTCAAGCGACGCAGTACGGGATCTTCAACGTATTGGTAGAGTGGCGCATATTGGCAATTACCAACCGGGAGAATTGTCGAGGTCACAGCGATGCTCACGGGGAGGTAACCCATCGATGCATCCGCGTCAAAACTAAATGACATATTCGGGATGACACGACCGGGCAGCACTGGCTGGCTAATGATAACAGTCTGACCTGGGTAAACAACGCCTTGGGTTGTTCCGCCAGGAGTTGTCACGTTGGTTGGAATGGCTGATACGGCCGCGTTCGTCAAGCAGGTGTAAGCATACTCTTGCACAGGCGTTGGTGTTGGGGCTGGTGGTGTTGGCGTAACGGCGTCAACTTTAAAAACGAGTACAGAGCATCCACTTGATTGAGGGCCATTGATGGAAAGATAAACGCCATCGGCGAGCATTCCGCGGCCACCATTTACGGCGAATGTGTTGTCACGAACTCGTTCAGCCGTGAGGTAAGCGCCATTACTGACGTATCCCACCTCGAATACTTGTCCACTGCAAAAAGAAGGAACCTCTACACGTAGGTAGCGGAGGTCGGTTACGGCGTTTAATCTTAGACCGGCGCGTTCCATCAACCCACCTGGGTAGGATACGGCACCGAGGTACGTTTCAGTAGTCGACGAGATGACAGTTTGCGCGTTCGCAGCCATTCCAATTCCGAAGGTGAGGGCGAGAGCAAACGCTAATTTTTTTATCATTTTTATTGTCATGGGATCTTTCCTTTGGCTTTCTTTGGGTTTTTAATTAACCGCAACGGGGCCGTAATGTGCCTAATCATAGGCTTAAAGTCCAGTAAAATCGGCTCAAATAAAGAAACCGGCATTCACCGGTAACCTACCAGATTTATTTG
>JBIJBX010000292.1:0-2852 GCA_044344995.1 Oligoflexales bacterium
CTGATAGCCACTCTAATTTTATGACTTGGTCTTTTGAAGGCTCAACAAAAACGCGGCGTTCAACTGCTGCCTCTAAGCCGAATGGTTGCAGTGATGCGAGCAACAATAAACGCATTATCCAATCGTATCTCATTCGTTCACCCTCACCCGTGTCCAAAGTATTGTACAATTTATGACCTTGCTTTTTGGCTTGCCACATCAAGCCAAACGGCCACAACCAACACTAGCCCTTTGACAACGTACTGCCAAAAGGCCTCCATATTTGCTAATGACATACCGTTATTAAGGCTCTCCATAACCAAGGCACCCAGTAATGCCCCGGCGATCGTGCCCTTACCCCCCATCAGACTTGTACCGCCGATGACACAACTAGCAACCGCGTCGAGCTCAAGAAGTTGACCTGCATCTGGCTGGGCACTTTCAACACGAGCTGTTAGCGTCATGGCCGCGATCGCGGTTAACAGACCCATCAGTAAAAAATTCCCCAAAACCACGAGCCGCACGTTTACCCCGGACAGATAAGCTGCCTCAACACTGCCGCCAACCGCGTAAACGTGACGGCCGAATACGGTTTTTGTGGCAATAAATCCAAAGATAAGCATGAGTATCAGCATCATCAATACTGGTGCTGGAATACCCTCATAGGCATTCATGACGGTCGTAAAGGCCAAAACACCAGACACCTTTAAAACCAAAGCACCCCAATGCGGAGAGGATGGTGCACTGGCGTTTGGGGTTGCCTTAGAAACTTTTTTCTGGGAACTCCATGCTTGGTACAAAAAGACTACGATGATCCCCGAAGCAATAACCCACCCAACCGTAGCCGGTACATACGCACTTCCAAAAGCCTTTATCCAGCTGTCTTCCAGAGGAATTGTCACCCCAGCTGTAACCCCCATGCTTAGCCCTCTGAAGACCATCATACCGGCGAGCGTCACAATAAAAGCCGGAACTTTCTGGTAGGCTGTGAGCCAGCCCTGGCAAAGGCTGATCAATGCGCCAAACAAAAGTGTAAGCATCAATGCCGTTTCAGGCGAGTAGCCTCGCTGCATCAGCATGGCCAGCACTACGCCCAGAAAGCAAACCACACTGCCAACTGACAGATCAATATGACCAGCCACTATAATCAATACCATACCCATCGCCAAAACACCGGTTACGGTCATTTGTCTGAACAGGTTTGACAGATTACGCGGCTGCAAAAATGCCTGGTCGGTTACATATTGAAAAATAATCCAAATCAATACCAAAGCAAACACCATGGTCAGTGTGCGCCAAGACTGTTTCATACTACCGATTATTCCGCTTGCCATAAGAACCTTTACCGCTTGCAATAAATTCAACTAAAACGTGTAGCTGCCGCCATAATGCGCTCTTGGGTTGCCTCATCACGGCTGAACTCGCCTGTAATACGACCACCACAAAGCACTAAAACTCGATCGCTTAAACCAAGCACCTCCGGCAGTTCCGAAGACACCATCACCACGGCGACGCCTTGCTTGGCCATTTCGCCAACAATCTTGTAAATCTCTGCTCTTGCTCCGACATCGATGCCGCGCGTTGGCTCATCCAAGAAGAGCACCTTGGGCTTGGTTAGCATCCATTTGGCAAGGACTACTTTTTGCTGATTACCGCCACTAAGATTTTTCACCTGAGCATCAACATCTGGGGTTTTTATGTGCAAGTCACGCACAAAGCCCTTCGCTATGGAAACCTCGTCATCACCTTTTAAAACCCCAAATCGGGTTAGGCTTGCCAAACTTGGCAAGGAAATATTTTTGGTTACCGAATCTTCAAGAACCAAACCGTAGCGCTTGCGGTCCTCGCTCACCAAAGCTAATCCTCTATGAATGGCCTCACGAGGAGACTTGCAATCAAGGTACTCGCCCTCAAGTTTGATGGTTCCAAGCTTCTGCCCATGGAGAGCGCCAAATATGGACATCAAGATTTCTGATCGTCCCGACCCCATGAGTCCAGCGATACCCAAAATCTCACCTTTACGAACCGTAAACGAGACTTTGTGCAGCAGATCCCGGCCTGGAATTGTTGGATGAGGCACAGATAACTGGATGACTTCTAGAATTGGGCCACCCATCACTTTGTCAATCCGGGGGTACATGTCCGTTAATTCACGCCCCACCATATCCCTGATAACACGGTGCTCATCCACATGATCCTTTAGATAGCTTGCCACCGACTTGCCATCCCGAAACACGGTGATCCGATCCGCTATTGCAAATACCTCGTTAAGTTTATGAGTGATCAAGACACACGCAACACCACGTGCTTTAAGTTTTCGAACCATCCCAAGAAACACTTCGATCTCAGTGTCACTCAGTGCCGAAGTCGGCTCGTCGAGAATTAGTATTTTAGCGTCAAGGGCCAAAGCTTTTGCGATCTCGACCATCTGTTGCTGTCCAATGCCAAGATCGCCAGTTCGGGCATAGGGATCAATATTGAAACCCAACTCCGCCATTAGCGCTTCAGTTCGAGCGTAAATTTTCTTCCAACTTATGATTCCAAAACGTGATGGCTCTCGGCCCAGAAAAATATTCTCAGCAACCGTGAGCTCCTTGACCAAGCTAAGCTCCTGAAAAACAATGGCGACACCAGCGGCCTGGCTATCGCGAATTGAAGCGAATTTCCGGACCTTTCCATCAACAATCAATTGCCCCTGATAGCTACTATGGGGATAGAGGCCGCTGATGATTTTCATTAGAGTTGACTTACCGGCCCCGTTCTCCCCACAAAGCGCATGCACTTCCCCACGCGCAACATCAAATTGCACGCCGTCAAGAGCCAGAACTCCCGGGAATTCCTTGACGATATCGCGTAACTCTAATGCATTGGGA
>JBIJBX010000056.1:0-12583 GCA_044344995.1 Oligoflexales bacterium
AACTCAAACTGTCCCCACCCGCCCCCTCTAGTGCCACCTCAAAGTTTGCCTAAAAGGCTTAGGGCAATTCTTAATGACGGCTTTTTTTTCATAAAAATCAGCGGGTTAAAAAAACCAAGCCAGTAATTTGAAAAAAAAGCAAAAGTTCATAGAAATTATGCCGACTCCTCCCATGGCTAGTTGCCCAAGTTAGAGGTTTAAAGTGCCAATTAGGATACCAAAAAGCTTCGCAATCGTTCTCCCAGAGTCGCCGATTATTCGTCCACTCAACTGGTTGCTGGTACTTAGTCTCGTCCTGGCTGCCCCTACTCTAAAAGCCCAGGACGAAACATTCGTTCCAGACACCAGCTATAACGAGGCTCCGGAGGTCAGTGAAGCTTCGCCATCGTCCACCAAAGGATCTGACGAAGACGACGACAACATTATCAAAGTACCGAAACAGCCAGATCCACCACCAGCAAAACAATTCACAACCGCAGAAACGCAAAAAGTCTGCGCGAAGTACCGGGGCGCTCTTTTATCCGTGTACGGCGAAATCTATAAACTACAAAACTGTACCCGCCACCAGATTCATGACCAAGAGGAAATCTTCAAATTTGCAAAAGAGGGCATCAAAACAATTGAGGTAGACTCAAAAGAGGTAGCGGCCTTGCCAATTGGTGATAACTGGGAAGTAGTCAATGCAAAGAATCGTCCGTGTTCATTCTTCAATAAGAAATATATTACATTTTCTTACACGGATATTTACTTCGTTGAAAATTGTGTTCGAAAACTTATACCCGACTACGAAACTCTTTTAGAGCACCGCAAAAGCCAAGGAATTAAGTCGAGCGAAGTCTTGGCGTTAAACGCACGTGAATTTTATCAAATTCGTCAGGGACGGGATGTTAACTCTGTTATTGACCGTGAATTCAGCAAACTCCTTGAAGGCTCCGCCGGTGTTGACATTGTTCCCATTGATGAAGCCTGTAAAGGCGTTGAGGGGAAAATAGTCACATTCTACTCTCGCATGTACAAAATAGAAAAATGTCGAAAGCGCGAAATCAACGCAGAGAAATTCACGATGCATCGAAAACTCAACGACTCTAAACTGATTGAATTACGCCCCGAGCAATGGGTTTCCATGCCCGACGGCAAACCATTCGACGACAAAAAGTAGATCAGCACACTCCCAGCGCGAACAAGGATTCTAGCCTTCGTAACGCTCGCTAAATCCTCAAAAAGGCTGGCGACCTGCGGTGTCATGCATTTTTTGCCCACTGACTTGCACATAACCAGAACGTTATCATCATACTATCCGGTATTGTATTAAGACTGTGAGGACCCATATGTCTCAGCTACTCGGTCTATCAGGCATCGCGTTTGCGATATGGTATGTGATAGCGCACCCTGCCGCAAAATTTCATGGCTACTGGGATCCAGCGGCACTGGTACTCCTCGGTTTTGGCCCACCTTCTGTGATGATGCTTTCCCACACAGTCGGAGACTTACTCATGGGTATCCGACTGCTAATATCATCAACATTCAGCCAGCATGCCAAGCAACAGATGGAAATCATCAATGCCCTCACTCGCGCATCCCAAATCGTCCGCAATGATGGTATGGGTGCCCTTGTTCCTCTACGCGATCAGATGCGGTACGATCTGCTACGCGATGGCTTTTCCCTCATTATCAACGATTTTAAAACCGAAGAAATTCGTCATAATCTGATGGCGCGAGTGGATGCTAAACAAACAAAGATGGCTCTTGCTGCCAATCTCTTTGATAACATGTCGAAACTATGCCCCGGCATGGGGATGATCGGTACACTTATGGGCCTGATCGCCATGCTATCCAACATGAATGATCCTACTAAACTCGGTAGCGGTATGGCACTTGCTCTCATTACCACCCTCTATGGACTGATGCTTGGAACAATTATTTACGGCCCATGGGGTGAAAAGATTCACATTGAAGCGGAAAAAATCCTTGAAATTGACCTTATGGTGGTCGAAGGCGTCCTTAATATCCGGGGCAAAAAATCAAGCATTCACATGAAAGACATCGTGAAAACTTATGCCTCCAAACACTCGCCACAGATCAATCGCGGAGCCTCTTAATCATGCAAGCCGACGCGCAGATCGTTCGCGAGAACGCAACTGAAGAGCCAGCAGCGATACCGCTGCGTCCCCGCGCAAAAAAATTTAAGCGGCAAAAAGAAGACGGACTATGGCTCATGTCTTTTTCTGACATGAGTCTGATTTTGATGAGCTTTTTCATTCTCCAGTTATCATTCTCGAGCGTGAACCAACAAAAAATCGATGTTTTGCGCGAAGCCATTCAAAATTCAAAATTTGTTACAAAAAAAGACTCACTGACTGCAGTCAGCAATCGGATCGATAACGAGATCAAACGACTGCAGCTCGATAAGAACGCGTCCGTCCAACTGGATCAAACTGGAGTGATCGTTGAATTCAAGGATGGATTGCTATTCTCTACGGGATCGTCTGACAGTAACCAGCAGTTTTCCGCCGTTGTGAACCAAGTCATGAAAGTCATCGCGGCCTCCCCAAGCCTTTATAAGTTACGCATCGAAGGCCACACGGACGACGTGCCGATTAAGAGCTCCAAGCACGCATCGAACTGGGAGCTCAGCGCCGCTCGCGGCATATCACTTATGCGTATGTTTACCGCGAGAGGCGTGGATGAACGACGTTTGAGCGTTCAAGCATTTGCTCATACTCGCCCCAAAAGAACTACCAACGGACTACTTGGCAAGGACCTTGAGCAAGCAAGAGCGGCCAATCGTCGCGTGGTCATTCGCATCGAAGCAGAGTCAAACCCCGGTTAGTCGAAACGATCTGCATTTGCTTAACAAATTCCGGCGGTTAGCAAAACACTCCTTGACAACCCCCTAAAAAGCCTCATCTTTCCGGCATACATGGAAGGAATTTAAGTTTTTTTCCGACTATAATAAATAAGGAGAAGTGTGAAGACTTCGACCACTTTTTCGGGAAATGATCATGATGGGAATGAGTACTAATTTAGTAACAATGATGTCGTCAGAAAACGACGAAGGGCGCCAGAGCGGTGCTGGCGGAGCAGTTGTAACCGAACGCAAAGTCGAGGCACGTCCACCATCACTCTACAAAGTATTACTGCACAATGATGATTTCACACCGATGGATTTTGTCGTTATGGTTCTTGAGACTTTTTTTGGCAAGGATCGAAATGCCGCTACAGAGGTGATGCTAGCTGTTCACCATAAAGGCGTGGGAGTATGTGGAACCTATCCGTTCGAAATTGCCGAGACAAAGGTTTCACTTGTGATGGAATGTGCGCGAGAAAACGAACACCCGTTACAATGTACCATGGAGAAGGTTTAAACACATGAGACGAAGGATTGCTTACCGTGAATTCCGCGGAGGCAGAGCCAATAGGGGGGAAACAGAATGATCAGCCATGATTTAGAAATCAGTCTGAACCTTGCCGTCAGTGAGGCCGCCAGGCGCGGTCACGAATACGTCACAATCGAGCACATACTTTTCGCCCTTCTCCAAAACGACTCGGCGATAAAAGCCATGCGGGCTTGCGGCGGTTCAGTCGAAGTCACTCGAGGTAAACTGGAAGACTTTTTCTCGGAGCACATCCCCAGCGGCGTTCTGCGGTCAGGTCAGATGCCACAACCTACAGTTGGTTTTCAACGCGTCATACAACGTGCCGCGCAGCATGTACGTTCGGCTGGTAAAGATCGTATCCGCGGCGAAAACATCCTTATTAGTATGTTTAGCGAACGTGATTCATTTGCGGTCTATATATTACAGCAACAAAATATTACTCGTTTTGACGTCATCAACTACGTCTCGCACGGCCTCGCAAAATTGCCAGAAGACGCCGGCAGGGACGATGACAAGCTAATTCCTAGCAGCGAAGATACCGATGAACCCCCTAGCCGCGACAGTCGGCAGGAGCCCTCAGACGATGACGGCCAACCAGGCGGCAGTCGCGACCCGCTGGCCCAATGGGCCGTCAATCTGAATGAGCAGGCAAAAGCTGGTAAAATTGACCCGCTGGTGGGTCGTGAGGAAGAGGTTGAACGCTGTGTTCAAGTCTTGTGTCGTCGGCGAAAAAACAACCCCTTATTGGTTGGCGATCCCGGCGTCGGTAAAACAGCGATTGCGGAAGGCATCGCATGGAAAATCGTCCAAGGTGACATCCCTTCGCCGATGAAAGACGCCGTGATTTACTCACTCGATATGGGATCACTTCTGGCAGGCACCAAATTCCGCGGTGATTTTGAGCAGCGACTAAAGAGTGTCGTCAAGGCTATACGTAAAAAGCCCAATGCGATCCTGTTTATAGACGAAATTCATACGGTTGTTGGCGCGGGTCAGGTTAGTGGCGGAACCATGGATGCGAGCAATTTACTAAAACCAGCCCTGAGCAGTGGCGACGTTCGCTGTATCGGTAGTACAACGTTCAAAGAATTTAGACAGCATTTCGAGGCTGATGCGGCTCTAAGTCGTCGCTTTCAGAAAATCGACATCGAAGAGCCCTCAACTGATAACACGGTCAAAATTCTTAAAGGCTTACGAAGTCGCTACGAAGAACATCATCATGCGAAATTTCCAGATGATGTTCTGAAAATGGCGGTGGAGCTTTCCGTCAAATATTTACGCGACAAAAAGCTTCCTGATAAAGCCATCGACGTCATCGACGAAGTCGGAGCCAGTTTCGCGCTAAAGGGCCATAACAAACAAAGCGTCAAAGTTAAACGGGCGACGATTGAGGATGTCCAGAAGGTAATCGCGCGGATGGCACGAGTCCCCGCTGAAAAAATCTCATCAGCAGCACGTCAGGAGTTGAGAGATCTCAGCACTCGTCTGAAAGGTGTCGTGTTTGGGCAAAACGATGCGGTAGACGCTATTACTGACATGATCAAGATGTCGCGCTCAGGCTTGGGGAATCCTGAAAAACCCATAGCCAGCTTTCTTTTTGCTGGACCCACGGGTGTAGGAAAAACCGAGGTTGCCAAACAACTGGCTAACATGCTTGGAATTGAGTTCATCCGCTTCGATATGTCAGAATACATGGAACGGCATGCTGTCAGCCGCCTTATCGGCGCACCTCCAGGATACGTCGGATTTGAGCAAGGCGGCCTTCTGACCGATGCGGTGAATAAATCTCCACACGCTGTTTTGTTGTTGGATGAAATTGAGAAAGCTCATCCTGATATGCAGAATATTCTTCTTCAAGTTTTTGACCATGGGACACTCACAGACAACAACGGACGAAAAACTGACTTCAGAAATACAATTATTATCATGACCACCAACGCAGGTGCTCGCGACCTACTGCAGGGTAATATCGGATTTGGAAGGCCCTCCATGGCATTTGAGGAAGGTGAACTTAAAGCGGTCAAGGATCTTTTCTCACCAGAGTTCCGAAATCGCCTGGATGGCATTATCACTTTCAAGCCATTGCCGAAGGATGTGGTGCTCATGATCGTTGATAAATTTTTGGATGAAATTGGTCAGAGACTGTCGTCAAAGAAAATTGAAATTAAAGTCAGCAAAAAACTGCGAAGTTGGTTAGCGGAGAAAGGGTATGACGTCTCCTACGGAGCGCGCCCCCTCGGCCGCCTGATCCAGGATAAGATCAAGAAACCCATATCCGAGGAACTACTTTTCGGCAAACTCGCAAAAGCAGGCGGTAAAATAACCCTTGATTTGGATGACAGCGAGAAACTGAAAATTGACATCAGCGCGGCGCAAGCCAAGGGTTAGTCAAACTTAAAGTCGCGTTTTTACAAGTTTACCAAACAGGCATCTCGCCGCTCTGGATACATTCTGCCTAAGGTGTCCCTTTCGGTATCCGATAATCTAGTGGCCCATGTGTGCTTTAAATTGACACACAGGCACTGGAGGAGTCATGTTCTTAAGGCAATCAACAAAAGACACCAACTCAAAACCTGTACCATGGCTTATCATTCCCTTGGTCGCACTCTTACTTCTAAGTAAGTGCGCAAGCGATCAAGCTTCCCAAGGTGGAGATCCAGTTGACCAAGGTGCTGGCCAACAAGGTGCTGGCCAACAAGGCGCCGAAAACACGTCCCTTAATGGTAACGGCGGTGCATCCGAAAATTCAGCTGATGCAGATGCTCTTGGCGAGGGTGCCGCTATGAATAACGCTGGAGACTCGGCTACCGGCAATAATTTTTCAGCAGAATCTACCGGCAATAATGAGTTTGGAAACACCTCCCAAAATGCACCTTTGAATAATACGGCAACTAATGAAAATGCGGCGTTGGGAGCATCCCTCAATAATGTTCCATCCGAATCCGACGGAGCCTTGAATGCAAACCCTGGAGCTGCACTTAACCAAGCCGCAAATACGCTCAATGCGACCGCGACACCGCTTAATAATGGCGTGAATGCATTAAGCGCGAATGCTACGCAAGCAATGGCTCCAGAAGAATCCACCGAAACCGTTCCGGCTGAAACGACGACGCAAACCATCAATCCGGTCGCCACGTCGGACGCAGGTAGCGCACGAGCGGCCGCCAGTCCCTTTTCTAATCCACAAATGAACTGGCCAGGGAAAGGTAAAGTTAAATATGTCACGAGGCCACTCACACGCCATGCGGCTCCAAACGGCCCCGTACTCGGCGAATTTGAGCAAGGGGAGCACCCCCTCGTCTACCAAAACGGGAATTGGGTTGAATTACATGACGGTTCGTTCGTGAAGGGCAACGGCCTTAGCGAGAAGGCCGTGGGCTATAACAAGGGCAAGAAACCCTGGCAGTGATTGCCAATTAGTTCACGAAACCACGCGCTAGCTCCACAACACGACCCGAATTGATCTGTATTCGGGCGACCATTTGCGCCCTGTCTGAAATTCCTTTGAACCTGGAAAACAAGTCTAAGCACTCTCCTTTGAGCCCGTGAAGGCTTGTGATCCACCATAGGGGCGGCAATTCCAACAATATGTCATGATGAGTGCGACCGGGGAAAATCTCATCCACCGCGCCAAACTCCCCTCGCAAGTGACCAGGATTGAGCACCCCTGTGGGGTCACCAAACCCTGCCCCACTCGCGTTTGCATAATGAGGATAAAAAATACAGCCGCCCAACCATAATACACGCACCAGGGAGCGTTCTCCCATTAGAGAGGACGGAACAGACCTACCAAGCTGTAGGTCGACCATCTTTTTATATTTGAGATCCAAACGATCACGGGCAGCTGGCCCCACATAGGCAGCTAGCCCTTCCCCTAATTGAGCTCGATGCAAAAAATACTTCACGGCGCACTCAATGTGAAAAACAACATCTTTTGTGCAGACCACGAAATCCAATTCACCACCCTGTTCGTCCAAAACACCTTTGTGAACGTTGGAAGAACCAAACCTCAGCCGCAACCCGCAATCCAATAGACTTTCAAACCAACGTCCCAAGGGCAAATTGGCACCCATTTTGGGCAAACCAGCCAAAGTTTCCGCTGGATCAGAACTCAAAGCTTCCTGCCAAGCACCATACACCTGCCGCTGAATGTGCTCGGCAAAATGATTGGAGACTAAAAAAGGGCTTTGCGCGACCCAAGACAAGTCACGAAGAGCCTTTTCAATCGCCACTGATTCCGGTGGGTGCATAGATTAAGCAGTATCCTTGTGCTTTAGCTATAAATTAAATACTCCTCGGTCAGGAGCTCATATGATACAAAATTTTTTCAAAAACAAATAACAATCTAAAATTCTTTTAGATAAAATAACCTCTGCGGACAGTCTCGTCTGCAGCCCGCGCCAGAACATCACGTTGGCTAGACATGCTGCCATTTCCCGTGAACAAACTGATCGCTTGGAGCGCTCTTATAATGATAACGTCATTGATGAAATTTCTGACCTATCTATTTGGCATAAGCTTCTGCTTGTGGGGCCACTCGGCACTTTCTGAGATTAAAAAAACAGAAATTTCGCCCCATCGAGTCGTCTCCATGTCCCTTGCTAGTGACGAAATACTGCTCGACATCATGCCTGTATGCGGCGGCTATGACAGAATTGTCGCACTTTCAACTTTCTCAGACCAAACCCAGTCGAGTAATGTCACCGAAACTGCGAAATTTATTAAAGGACGCGTTCATAGCGAACTCGAAACGATCATTAATTTAAAACCTGATTTGGTTATAGGGGCGTCATTTAATCGTCAAGAAGTCATTCAGGCATTACGTAAAAAAAATATAAGAGTTTTGACATTAGAAAAATTTTCTTCGGCTACGGACATCGCCCAAAACATTACGACAATTGGCGAATATACAAATTGCCAGGCTGCCGCAAGTGCATTGCGGCTTAGATTTTTACAGCAACTAAGTGAAATTCAAAAAAAACTGCCACGGAAAACCCGACCACCGCGTTTAATCAACTATAGCCCTGACATGACAATAATGGCTCAAAAAACTTTATTTGATGATCTTGTTACTCGCGCCGGAGGGGTTAATGTCGCCAGCGAAAAAGGTTTAAGCTTCTGGCCTAAGGTTGACGCTGAGACTCTTCTGTCCCTAAGACCGGACATCGTGATCATTACCGATCAAAACGTCGCCGACAAAGAGCGTGAAATCAAGAATCATCCCGTTTGGAAGAAAATGACAGCCGTGCAAAAAGGTCGCCTTATTTTCATCGACCCCAGAGAGGCTTTAAGCACGTCGCATTATTTTGCTAATGCTGTGAGACAACTTCAATTTAAGCTTGAGAAACAGATCCAGTAGGGCCTCTTGCCCCGCTTATTGCGCTCGCCTTCGGCTTTGATCATTCATAGCCAAACTCTTACCAGGGGATGAAGCGTCGTCCCGAGCGGCGGGAGTTTTAAAGAATGTCATAAAAGTTAGCTCGATATAGCGTTTTCCAAGCGTCGTTCGCCCACCAATACTTTGGTGGCCTGTGAGCGTGAGAATGAATGGCATGACAAATTTGTTACTATTGAACAGCTCAACTGTAGAAAGAGTGAAATTAATCTGATGGTAAATTTCCTGCGAAGAATTTTCCTGGCCCATAATTTTGTAGTCGCCTTCGATCGGTCCACTAAAGGTATCAGGATGGTCTTCGTTCATACCCAGTTTATATTGAGCTTGATAAGTTGAAGTGCCAACACCAGCATAAGCAGAAATCCAAGTCTCAGGGCCAGGTGACCAATTAACTTCAACCTTTCGATCGGGCGTGATTAAAACCTCACTGCCCACTGGCACCCGTCGCACAGTTTTCTGAGGAATTGCCAATGCCCCGCCAATTTCACTGCCAAGAGTCAGGAGATCCCACTTGAATTTGTGGTCTGAAGTGATATCCAGAGCCGTAAACCCCCGCGACACCGGCACCTGAGCCAAAGCGTCTGGATCGTATTTAGGCCCCGTCGGTAAACTTAAATAAGTTGTCAGCATCAGGCTGTAGTTCGGCTTTTTAGCGTTTGCAAAGTTCCAACTTGTTCGACCGCCTAGCAAAATATCGCCAAAACCGTAGTATTCCCAGTAGCTAATATCTTTATAACGATACTCGTCTTGAATTTTGGAGAGAATCGTCGTGCGATTAATCCGTGACGCCTTATCAAGACCATCCTTCAACTCGTCAAAGGCCGCATCGCCAAGGCGATTTTTGATCATTAAGGCGTTATTTGAGCCCGTAACTTCGATATCAGCAGCAATCGACGCGCGCATGATTGGAATACCAAGGAGTAGCGTCCAGCGCTCGTTCAGGCCGTAACCAAAACCAAGTACTTTCGCGTCAAAGTTAACATCAACTTGCGCTTTTTGCACTCCCAACTGTAAGTCGTCGGCCAGGGTTGGCTCATAGGTACCTTTTGCGGCCTCGAATGCTCGAATGTTATCGTAAAGACTCTTTAGATCTGTTCCGGCTTTACCGGACCTCAGGAACGATCCCGAGTAGTTCATATCAAATCGTTCGGATAGAGTTGTCGGCTTTCCGTTTATATCAAAATACGGAGTTCCGCTGCCATACGAACGGTTACCAACATAAACTGCACCGATTCCTTTGGGGAGAACCTGAGCTTGTGCCATTTCCGTTAGCCAAACACAACCTAAGCTACAGCCGATTATTGATCTAATAAAACTCATGGCTCATCCCACTCCTGGCCGATTGCCTGCTTAAATGACGTTGTAACACGATCTAGCCAAGGTAACGCGCCACTCATTTGTGAGCGACTCAACTCTCTCAGCATCCTCGCATTCCACAATATTGATTCACCGGACCTGGTACTCTCAGAATCCACAAAATAACTAGCAGCATGCCCGTTTGCCAGCATGCGAATCCGATCACGAACAAGAGGGCTATTAAAAATCCTGCGCTCGACATACGCTAAGGTTCCTATGGCTTCAGCTGAAACTGCCGCCGCATCACTTTCCGCGACACCCTGCATCTTGACCGTTAGCCAACGACGTCCGCCAATATAACGGGTCTCGGTCATCTCACCCATCAGGGCTCGGGATGCGAACTGGAGACCTTTTTTCAGAGAGCTTTGCGCCTCGATAATTTGCGCTCGAGCGGCTGGATCCATTGGCACCGAAGCAATGCTGCGTGTCGCTTCAACCCAGCGTGCCAACGCGTAAGTTAGCCTCGCAATTGATTTCACGTTAGCCAATTGACAGTTTTTATCCGGACAAGCAAAGGCAAACACCCGTTGAGAATCGGCATCGATAAATGGCCCGTCAAGCAGCGTCGCCATACTAGCCAAAAAAGCCAACGGTAGCAGATCTACACGACTACCAAACACCGGATCTTGTCCCGCGTACAAAGCATACGTATAACGTCTCTGGTCACCCCTTAATCGAGCGAAAGCGTTTGCTGCCGAAAGCCACAAATTCGCCTGCTCCTGCAACATAACGGGCTGAATAACAGAATTCCACTGCTCGCCACCGCGCAGTGCCAAATCAATGGCTGATATGTTTCGAGGAACGACAACGGCGTGGCGACCGGTCAGTAATTGTTTTGAAAACGCAGGGTCGCTTGAAGCCACCGCTTTAGCGGAAACTAACGTATTGTTCTCCCAACGCTTTGTCAGTCCGCCGAATTTGGCGAGATTGCCATCAGTATCGAGACCTAATACATAAGCCCATTCTGACATGGTCTTTAGAACGTGCAGCAGCTGCAAGCCGTGATCGATGCCATCAATCGGCGATTTTCCGGCGAATAAGCCGTCAGTCGACCAGACGAGGTTCCATTTTGCCGCCTGGTCCTGCACATCAAATGAGTTATTGCCGGCAGCCCCAGGAACAAAGTGGTCGAAATTGAATTTATAGCGCTGGGGTAAAGTCGATCCGCCATAGTTGGCTAGACCGTTTGTCAACATTTTCGATAAGGATTTGCGAACTTCAGCCGCCATATTTTCGTCACTTGCAAACTGTTTTAGTAACGATTCACCAATTGGCTTATCTCTTAAAAAACGGAACGCCCCATTGGTACTGACCTCGGTTCGCACCGAGGGGGCGAGGATTTGCGGAAGAACTCCAGGGCGCGTAGCACCGTTTATCAGCAATTTTGAGGCGTAAGGTCGAGAAAAACCGGTAATGGACAGGGTCGCCATGGTTTCATTGGTGTCAGAAAAGCCCCATTTCGCAGGCACTGTAAGATTCTTAAATTCTTCTGCGCTAAACGTATTAAAATTACCGCTTTCCTTCGGACGGTCGGCACGTACATCCGGATCCAGTTCCGAGGCACCGCAGGCCGCTAGAATCAAGGCAACAGCAATAATTTGATATCTTGTAATTAGATTAAATTCCATGCGTCCACCACCACAGCAACATCAGCGAATTCTCAACAACATCTACAGAACCTTAATAAAACCAACCACCGCCCTGTAAGCTCAAAGCCTGGGCGCTCAAACCCCAATATGCAAAGCCCGAGCCAAAAAATAAGGCATGAATTCTCGATAGTTGCGCTTTAAACCCCCAAATCTTTTGGACAATTTGGCCAAATGCTTTACATTGCCTGCTTGAGTTTTTTAGGGAAAAGCTGAGGAATTTTGAGAGATTGGGAGATTCGAGGCATGACGGGTATTGCAGGATTTAAGGTAGCAGGAGTCGTTGGCGGTGGGCAAATGGGTGCTGGTATCGCTCAGGTTTGCGCGACACTTGGACTCAAAACCATCTTGGTGGACATCAATCAAAAACAGTTGAGTGCTGCAAAAGACGGGATCTCCGCGTCCCTTGAAAAGCTGGCCTCGAAAAATGTAATCACGAGTGTCCAAAAAGAAGCTGGACTGAGCAATATCAGCTATTCCTCCGAGTTAGCCAGCCTGAAAGATTGTGACATTGTCATTGAAGCGATTGTTGAAAATGAGCGGATTAAAACGGAGTTGTTTCAAACCCTGGATAAGCTGGTTAAACCTTCCTGTGTGCTCGCCAGCAACACTTCGTCTATTCCAATTACTCGATTAGCGGCCGCGACATCGAGGCCTGATAAGTTTATCGGCATGCATTTTATGAACCCTGTTCCCCTGATGAAACTTGTCGAGATCATTCCCGGCATGGCTACATCTGAGGATATTACTCAGAAGGTTATCGACCTAGCCGTTGGCCTCGGAAAAGAAACCTCTAAAAGTGCAGACTA
>JBIJBX010000115.1:0-7946 GCA_044344995.1 Oligoflexales bacterium
TCCTCATGCCCATGATCAACGAGGCCTTCAACGCTTTAATGGAAGGAGTCGCTTCAGCTGAGGATATTGACAAAGGCATGAAACTTGGAACCAACCAACCCATGGGCCCTCTTACGTTAGCCGACTTTATCGGCCTTGATACCTGCCTCGCGATTTTAAAAGTCCTCCATGACGGACTCGGTGATCCTCGCTATCGCCCCTCCCCACTTCTAGCCAAATACGTTGAGGCGGGTTGGTATGGGCGTAAAACTAAGCGCGGCGTTTACAAATACTAAAGACCTGAAAGCCCCTAATTACAATGGAGACATCTCGATGAGCCAATACACCAGTCTTAAAGTGGAAACACGTGGCGCCCGCCTCAATATCACTATCAACCGTCCAGATGCCCTTAATGCCTTGAACTCAGCTGTTCTTGAGGAACTTGAAGAGTCTTTGCTCGAGGATTTTGATGCCAATACCCATCGAGCCGTCGTCATTGAAGGGGCTGGCGAGAAAGCTTTCGTAGCCGGAGCTGACATCAGTGAAATGCAAGATATGACTGCGGAGGAAGCTTACCAATTTTCCCAATTGGGACAGTCCATTGGTAACATCATCGCAACGTTACCGGCTGTGGTCATTGCCAAGGTCCGTGGTTTTGCCCTGGGTGGTGGCTGTGAGCTCGCTATGGCTTGTGATTTGATTGTTGCCGCCAAATCGGCAAAGTTCGGACAACCGGAGGTCAACCTCGGGCTGATCGCCGGATTTGGCGGAACCCAACGCCTAGTCAAACGAGTAGGCCCTCACGTCGCCTTGGATATGCTACTGACAGGTCGGTCAAGGGTCCTAAACGCCGAGGAGGCCTTCCATCTGGGTCTGGCTTCTCGCGTCGTCGATGACGAAAAACTGGATGCTGAAGTCGATAAAATTGTTGATAGCCTCAAGAAAACTGGCCCCTCGGCCGTAGCCGATACCAAAAGGCTGGTACGTGACGCTCAACACATGAGTCTTGACGCTGGGTTATCAGCTGAAGCTGCGGCCTTTGCTCTTTGCTTCTCTCGCCCTGAATCACAGGAGGGCATAAAGGCCTTTTTGGAAAAAAGAACACCAAAATTTGACGAGGAATGACTTTTCAAACCAGTCAAAATCAGTGTATAAAATCAGCCTCGGCTGGGGAAATACTTCCTATGCCATGGCACAACGCTAGGAGATCCTTGTAATGAAAGACTTCATAAAAAAACTGCAAAAAGACCTGAAAAATTTGGAGAGCGCCGTTAAGAAGGACTCTGAGGAACTGATTAAGAAAGTCAAATCATACGCAACCAAAGAAAACATCTCGGCTGCAGGCGTAGAAATCGAGAAAATTTTAGAGAAAAAACTGAAAGATTTTGAACCAACCATTAACAAAGTTGTTGGCGAAATTAGAAAGAACGCGGCAAAAGCTGGAATTAACGTGGACACAGTCGAGGACCGCGTTAGATCCACAGTGAAGAAAGCTGCCGCTAAAGTTCGAACTGCTGCAGAGAAACGCGGCTTTGACGTGGATAAAACCGTCGCTAAAGTTAAAAGTGCTGCCAAGTCGGCCGCGGAAACCGCACGAAAAAAGGCTGAACCTGTCGCAAAAAAAGTTGCTAACAAAGTTAAGCGCGCCAAGTCACCTTCGACCAAAGCCGCAACTGTACGTACGAAAGTACCGACGAAAACCGCGATCAAAACCAAGACTAAACGAGCAAAGTAAGCCCTAGCTAGATCATCATGGGTAAACCATCGACAGAACTAACACCATCAAGCGCGAAAGCCTTTGATGGTGTTTTTTTTGCGGTAAAACTCGTCAAATGGTATGAGCGCAACGCTCGCCCCCTCCCCTGGCGTGAACTGTGGCAGTCTCATCGGGACCCCTGGCATATTTGGGTCAGCGAAATCATGCTACAGCAAACTGTCATTAAGTCTGTCCTAAGAGTTTACGCGGAGTTTCTACGAGAATTTCCGGATCACCGGACGCTGGCAAATGCCACGCCAGAAAAGGTGAAACTAGCCGTTAGGGGGCTGGGTTATTACCGGCGATTTGACGCCTTGCACCGCGCCTGCAAACAACTCGCGGCGGAAAAACGCTCGCTACCAGCGACGCACAGTGAATGGTTAGAATTACCGGGTATTGGGGATTATACGGCAGCAGCCATTGCCTCTATCACGGCCAACGAACCGCATGGCGTCGTCGATGGTAATGTGGAACGCGTACTTTGCCGCATGCTAGACATCAGGTCAGCACCAAATTTACCGCCCCTTAAACGCCTATTTAAAAAAATGATGAGCGACATGTGTTCGCTGGTTTCACCTGGAAATTTCAATCAAGCCGTCATGGAGCTCGGTCAGGTCCTCTGCACGCCAACAAACCCTCGCTGCAGCGCTTGTCCTGTTGCGGCAAAATGCTTAGCTTTTAAACGAAAATCCCAAAGTTTGGCTCCCGCTCCAAAGCAGCAAATAAAATTAAACGACGTAAACCTGAGGCTGCACATAGTTCGTAAAAATGACAAATTTCTCCTCAAGAAACGCCCGAACGACGCCAAATTTATGGCTGGAACTTGGGGTTTTTTAACTGACATCCAGCAGGGGCAAAAATGGACTCAGGATGGTTCTAGCGAGCTGATCGAAACGAAGATGGGACGTAAAGTTGGATCATTTAAACACTCCATCACAAACCACCGTATTATCGCGCTGGTTGTGCAGTCCAATTCACAACAAACCAAAAAAAACATCCACACCAAATTTCTTGGTGCGGATGACGTCGAAAAAAACCTGGTAAGTAATCTCGACAGAAAAGCTTGGAGCTTACTACTCAGAAATTCTGAGCGGCAAGCCGACTAAGTTTATCGTTTATAGTCAAAGCCAGCCTTTGCAGGCATGCCCTGCACGACGCCTGACAAATCAAGCTTGACCGCCGACAATACTGGGACACCTGCATAAATATGTGCTCGGATTTGTAAATCTTCCACCGGAGGATTACCCATAGCGGTGGGGTTAAAACCAGCGGCGCCGTAAATAATCTGCTCAAGTTTGTGTTTATCGGGAATCTTCACATCATAGATCAAAACCTTGTCACAATGAGGGTAGACGCTACCATCAAGATTTCGGACATCTGCGAAACCTTCGTGACGCATTTTGTAGTCGGGTGTCTCATAAGTACCGTTCTCGCGAAGGTTTGCCATAAATGTGGTATCGAAGAATTCTTCGGCAAATGCCCACTTGGCGGTGCCCGTCTGCCGGCCATAAAACTGTACCGTGATGTCATAATCTAAATTCACGTTGTAACTTGGTCCCTGATCATGATCAGGAATGAATTCCGTCACCGACGCTTTGGCACTTCCAGAACTCACCATACTGGTTGTCCTGCTACCATTCTTATCAAGTTGGTAATTGGCCTTTTCTCCGATTGGATCGCGGGGAGCTGCGTAGAGGGGAACCACGCTAACGCCGAAGAGAGCTACCAAGGTCGCGATCTGCGTAGCCAGTCTTTGACTTCTCATTTAAACCTCCTGAATTGGCATAATTTTCAATGTGATGAAAAGTATACCAGATCAGAGGGGCACAAATCCAATGGCTGAGTAAACGTTGCGCAAAGTATTCTCAGCTTTAACTGAGGCTCGCTCCGCCCCGGCTCTAAGAATTTTTTCCAATTCACCGCGATCATTAAGGTATTGCGCCGTTCGTTCCTGAAGGGGCCTGAGTTCGTCGGCGACAATTTGGGCCGTCTCAACTTTGAGATGGCCATACATTTTCCCCGCATAGCCCCGCACGATATCATCGACCGGACGACCAGTGATCGCCGATTGAATATCAATCAGATTACGGATTCCGGGCTTATCCGGAGAATAACTAATCTCAGAACCAGAGTCAGTAACTGCGCGCTTAAACTTTTTCTCAATCTCTTTGGGTGCATCATTCAAAAAAATAGCTCCCAAATCCGATGATGTACTTTTGCTCATCTTGGCTTCAGGTTCCTGAAGGTCCATGATGCGAGCCCCCACCTTAGGTATGAAAGGCTCAGGAACCTTGAATAATGCACCATAGGAGTTATTCATCCTGATTGCCAAGTCGCGGGTCAATTCAAGATGCTGTTTTTGGTCAGCTCCCACGGGGACCATGTCAGACTGATACAGAAGTATGTCGGCTGCCATCAGCACGGGATATGTAAATAAGCCTACCGGGATCGTCTCGCCGGCACGACTACTTTTGTCTTTAAATTGCGTCATTCGACCTAGTTCACCCATATAGGCAAAACAATTCAAGATCCACGCAAGCTCGGTATGCTGACGCACATGACTCTGCGCAAAGATGGTGGCGTGATCAAGATTGATACCTGCCGCCAAGTAGGTCGCTAGGGAAAACAAAGTATTGTTAGCCAAATCTTTGGGGTCTTGGCGCGAAGTGATCGCATGAAGATCGACAGCAAAAAAATAGCATTCGAAGTCATTTTGCAGCTTAACCCAATTCTTGATAGCGCCAAGATAGTTACCTAAGGTCAATTTATTGGTGGGTTGAATCCCTGACACCATTATTTTTTTGGTAGCGACCATCGGCTAAGCTCCGCAGCTAACTTTCTGATCATTACCATACCAAAGATTAGCCGAGACCAGAAGCATATTCCAGCCACATCAAAAGCGGTGCCGCCACAAATCCACCGAAAGCCAAAGCATAAACCAATAACTCAACTCCAACCGACAGGACACCCATGGAGCGAACCTCCTTTCCCAGTGTCTCTTGCATCAAGTTGATATGCTGTTTTACCCAGGACTTCCGCGCTAGACTTGGGTCAATTCCCGCGCGAAGCCCATCTCGCATAATTTGCCTGAGACTTCTGCTCGGCGCATGGGCGACCCCAAAATCATCCACAGGTCCCAAATAAGCCACAAAATGCAACCACAGGCATTTTTGTCGTGCGCCATTCCAACCACTATTAAGATATCGATAAAAAAGCCACATGGATAAAATCAAAAAGCATAGGATCGCTGTCACGAGAACAATTCGGTCAAAAACCAACAAGTCACCTTGAAGCTCCCATTGTGACATCAACTTACAAAAGTAGCGCATGCTCATAGCGGAAACCACAACCACACACGACCGTAGCAGGACACTTTGCCATGCTTGATCTAACTGCCTACTCAGCCGCTCAATAGCTTCAATCTCAGGCAATAAACAGTCGATGTACTGATTTAGGTCAAGGCCGCGTCTTTGGGCCGAAATGAGAGCTTTACCCATCGCCAAGTGTTCTGTTCGACGTAGATACTCATCACCCTGCCCCAGATATAGGGCAAGGCCACTCAGAAGCTGCCTTAGAGATGGATAGTCCAAATGAACTCCGAAAGAATTGCCAGCAGCTTGCTTGACTCAACTAAAACTACAGCAGCTACCCTCTGTCAGCAAAAGACATCGGAAGAAAATGAATCGTGATTCTTAATCGGTTTACTTATCCCAGAGCGCCCGATGATGGGCCAGAAGACTGTCAAATGTTTCAGATTCAATTGCGGCGCGCATATCTTGAGCCAGACGCAAATAATAAGCAATGTTATGCAGCGATAAAAGGCGAAGACCGGTAATCTCACCTGCCAGAAAAAGGTGCCTCAAGTATGCCCGCGTGAACGTTCTGCATGTGTAACAATTGCATGCGGGATCTAGCGGACTTTCGTCAAGCCTGTACTGAAGATTCTTAATATTGACTCTGCCTAGCGACGTGAACAATGTGCCGTTACGCCCATTGCGCGTCGGCATGACACAATCAAACATATCGACACCACGGGATACGGCCTCGATAATGTCCAGAGGTGTGCCAACCCCCATCAAATACCTTGGCTGGTCAACCGGCAACACCTCGCAACAAACATCTGTCACTTCGTGCATGAGATGCTTAGTTTCGCCAACGGAAAGACCGCCGATTGCGTAACCGTCAAAACCAATCTCCATGAGTCGCTTAGCACTCTCCCGCCGAAGCTCGGGGTACATCCCACCTTGCACAATGCCAAACTGGCAAAGCTCGGCATCGGTCTTCGCGTCACGACACCGCTGGGCCCAGCGCATACTGCGTTCCATGGAGGATTTCGCCGTCTCCAGATCGCAAGGGTAAGGCGTACACTCGTCCAAAACCATATGAATATCGCTACCCATCGTTTCTTGAAAACGAACGGCCAGCTCAGGCGTCAACAAAAACTTCGTCCCGTCAAGATGACTCGCGAAGTGTGCGCCCTCTTCTGTAAGCTTGTTTAACTTGCCCAAGCTAAAAATCTGAAATCCACCACTATCCGTCAAAATAGGTCGATCCCATTTAATGAAGTTATGCAGGCCTCTAAAGTGGCTCAGAACTTCCAGCCCCGGGCGCAAAAACAAGTGATAGGTGTTACCAAGGATGATTTGCGCATCGAGTTCTAAAAGATCCGACGGTGTTAGCGTCTTAACACTCCCGACGGTCCCCACTGGCATGAAAATAGGCGTCTGAACAACGCCATGCTTTAAGGTCAATGTTCCGCGACGGGCTTGGCCTTGGGTCTTTATCAGTTGAAACCTTTTTGAAACACTCGCCATGAATCTGGAACTTTCAATGCCAACTAAACAATGGATTTGCCAAGAGCAGACTGGATCAGATCAACGACCAAGCCAGCACTCTTGTGTTCAATATCGCGCATAGGATTTAACTCTACAAATTCCATGCTCATTAATTTTTTTGTATCGGCCAACATTTCAAGGATCAGGTGAGCCTCTCGCAGGCTTAAGCCACCGGTGACCGGCGTGGAAACGCCTGGAGCGTAGATTGGATCAATTCCGTCCAAATCAAATGACACGTGAAAGCCCATGGTTCCGTTGGTCGCTACTGCGATGGCTTCTTTCATCACCGCGGGCATACCCCGCTCGTCAATTTCGCGCATTGTGAAGTAACGAACTCCGCTGCGACGGCACAGATCTTTTTCCTCGCTATCCAAGGTCCTAATGCCCATTAAAGCTACATTGTGCGGCTTAACTTTAGCCGTCGCTCCGTCCATGCCGATCAGATCCGGATAACCTAGTCCCAAAAGCACGGATAGTGGCATTCCATGAATGTTACCCGTGTGAGTCGAGTCTGGCGTATTCATATCCGCATGGGCGTCTATCCAAATCAAACCCAAGTGCCCTCGCTCCTCGCGGGTAAACCGGCTGACGCCGCTCACTGTTCCCATCGCCACTGAATGATCGCCCCCTAGCACGATCGGTTTTCGGCCCGATTTAAGTGCCCGGTAAACTTCGTCTGATAGCTGCTTGCAGATTTCCAAAATCGCGGGTCGGTGCTTGGCTTTCACCTGCTCATCGGACAACATTTCGCGCAGGGGAACCGCTATATCGCCCCGCTCCTCAATCGAGCATCCAAGCATTTTCAATTTCTCGTGGAGACCAGCGATTCTGATGGCTGCTGGGCCGATATTGGCCCCTCGCATATTCGCACCGAGGTCTGAAGGTGCACCAATGATAGTAACGGCTGTCATAATTGATTCCTTTGCTTTCTCAGATTCAAAATCACAAACGTGATTTGTCGAAACATCAAAAACCCTTAAACGCTTGGACTTGCCAAATCAAAAAAGTCACTTTTACTCCAAGTCAGCAACTTATTGGCACAGGCATCATCCTGCACACCCACAACTTGCTGATACAAATTATAATATAGAAGGAGTGACTTAAAGTGCCGGGGGCCCAGCTTGTATTGGATCACGGACCAATAGGCTGATAAATCGATCGGTGAGCCATCCGTAGCCAGGGGCATGGGATCAGCAAAATACGCCTCGGGCTCAATCTGCATCCTGGCCTGGGAAATGGCCGCTGCCTCAGAGATAAGTTTGACCCAAGCCAGCGGTAATGTGGACTTTCGCGTTTGCCAAAGACCAAAAACAAACGGCAGTCTCGTAAGCTCGTGCCAAACTTGACCAAGATCCAGAATTTTCCAAAATTCAGGC
>JBIJBX010000145.1:0-6250 GCA_044344995.1 Oligoflexales bacterium
CTGTTCTCTGCCATGGGGGGCGTTCTGCATCAGATGAGCTTGGCGGCGTTTGTTCTTTCTCTGGGGCAATTTATAGACAATATCATTGTGGTCGTTGAATGGATGTCCACTCGCATCCAAAAAGGCGTTTTACCGCATCTTGCTGGCCTTGAAGCTATTGAGCAATTTAAAAAGCCAATGCTCTTTGCGACAGGGACCAACATCTCGGCGTTTCTGCCCATGCTGCTATCCACAGGGGACACGGCCGCCTTTACATTTGCAATTCCGTTTGTTTCTATTTTGACAATGATTGTTGCTTGGATGATTGCCTTAACAGTTATTCCGATTTTCACAGGATTATTATTTAGTTATTTCCCAGAAAAAAAGTCTACATCCCCGGCAAATAAGAATTCCGCAAAGGACGGCCTAAGTGGGTGGAATTGGATGACTCAGGTCGTTCTTAGGCCTTGGGTTTTTATTGGCGTTTCGGTGATGGTCCTCGTATTTTCGGCACTTGGATTTCTAGTTGTGAGAAAACAGTTTTTTCCATCCGCCGATAGAAATCAACTAACTGTTCGACTGGAACTTCCAGAAGGCGCAAGCGTAAAAGAAACAGATAACTATACGCGTATCTTGATGGAAAAGGTTTTAGCACGAAATGACGTCGCTTCGGTTGCTAGTTTTGTTGGGGAACAGATTCCGAGGTTTTATTACAACGTGGGAATGGACTCCTGGGGTCCACAGACGGCCTATCTTCTGATTACAACGAAAGATAGATCTGCAAATAAAAACGTTATCAAAGATGTGGAGGCTATGTTCGCAGACCAGGCTGACCGTATATTTGTGTTGGCCGGACAACTAGAACAAGGCCCCCCAATTCTTGCTCCGATTGAATTTAAAGTCTTTCATGAAGACGAGACGACCCTATCCCAGTCCCTCCAGGAACTCCGCGCAGAACTTGTGAAAGATAATCCCGGTATACTCACCAAAAATGACCTCTCTGAACCGACTGAAAGTTATGCTTTGAGGCTCGACCGAGACCTCATGGAGCGATTTGGCTTCACGGAAAATCAGTTTGCACTCACCTTATTGAGTGCTACGTCCGGACTTCCTGTCACAAAGTTTTTTGATGATGGGAAGGCACGGGATATCAGGCTTGTTGGACCTGAAATTAAATCTTTGGAGGAGTTTGAAAACCTACCCATGCGGTCAAGCTCCTATCGTGAGCTCAAATTAAAAGACATCGCACAGATTGAAAAAACCAAGGGTTTGGGCGTTATTCAAAGAATTGATGGCAGAAAAGTTGGCCGTATCTTAGGCTGGCCGCGATCTTCAAAGACGGCATCTGAGATCATCGCCAAAATGCAACGAGTCATCCCTGAGGTCGAAAAAAAATACGGAGTTGAAGTCAAGTTGGGCGGCGAACTTGAGGGTTCAGGTAACGCAAACATGGCAATTTTAACGTCAATTCCGATCGGGATGATTCTTTTAATCGTCTGTCTTCTTCTGCAGTTCAATTCGATGAGGAAGTTAATCATTATTCAATTCTCTGTGCCCTTTGTGATCGCAGGCGTGACGCCAGGTCTTCTTGCTGGCGGCGCAGCCTTTGGATTTATGTCTCTTCTTGGGGTGTTGGCATTGGTAGGCATTGTGGTGAACAATTCCATTCTTCTAATTGAAAGCATTGATCAGAACAGAGATGACGGCATGCCTCTTAACAACGCAGTTTCAGACGCGCTAGCTACACGGACACGCCCCATCCTCATGACGGCTGTCACGACAATCATAGGACTTATTCCCATGGCTTTTGAAGAAAGCAGCCTCTGGCCCCCCATGGCTTGGGCCATGATTTCCGGCCTCGTGGGATCGACGCTGATCACATTGGTCTTTGTCCCAGCTCTTTACACTTTATTCTTTCGTCGGGGACCCGCGACGCCTGCCGCGGGCTCAGCCATTTCGGCCTTAATATTGGTGGCAGGGTTAACCATTTTGCTACCCGCTAACGAAGGCCTCGCCAAGGTGTATGGATTTGATGAAGCGTTGATAACAGCCGGAAGCAAGTCAAGTAGCGCACTCGCGGCAAGAGCCGATAGCGAAAGAGCTGAGGCTTTCTCCCAAGCTCATTTTCGAGGGACTTTTTTTCCGAAAATTGGCGCCAGAGTTGAGGCGAAAAAAATCTACGAAGACCTAACCCAAACAACCCCATTCGGGGTTTCCAAGTATGGAAAATCAGATCAAGTCATTGGGGGCATCGAAGTCTCCCAGCCTATTTTTAATCCCAGAGAAATGCTTGGTGGTATTGACAAACAAGAAGCCCTAGTAAGCGCTGCTCGCGCCAGTCAGGACGAAACGGAGAGTCAAACGCAAAGGCAGCTGTCGTCTTTTCTGATTGAGTTCCAAAAGTCCAAAATTGTGATGGATTCACTCAAAAGACTTGAAGCGTCCATGCTAGGGATCGAAAAAGAGGTACGAAAATTTGTTGGCTTGGGCCTAAGGGGCAAAAGTGATTTATTGAATATACAAATCGCCCTTTCGGAGAATCAAGCCAACCAGCTCAAAGCTCGTGGAGGAATAAGCTCTTTGAGAAAGCTAATCCAAATATACTTGCCTGACTTCGAAGATCTTGATCCTAAATTTAGTGAGAACGTTAAGGACGGCCCACGTCAAACTGCAAAAAACCAATCCCTTGCCAGGCCCCGTGGATCCGTTAGAGCCCTTGACGCCATGATTAAAGCCCAAGAGATGGAAGCACGGACGTTGCGCCTTGGTTACCTGCCGTCTGTCGACCTTAAATTTCGACGCAATTATGCAGATCAAGGCCTATTAGACCAAGAAAGTTGGTTCGAAGCGGCGTTGGTAGCCGAATGGGTCTTTGAAGGCGGAACCCGCTCAGCATTGATTTCTGCCCAGCGGCATGAGATTGAAAAATATAAGCACCAACAAATTGCCGTCAAAGCACAGATTGCTGCTGACGAGGAGGAGTTGCAGGCGCGACGAGAAGAGCTGAATTTTCGCTCGAGTGCAGCCAGTGAGAATTTTGAAATGGCTAAAAAAGCACGAGACGAGGACAAACGAAATGCTTTGAGCGGCAAGGTCATCCTCAGGGACTGGCTGTCAGCAGAAATTCAGCTGGAAGAAAAGCGACGGGACATAGAAACCCTACGATTAGACAAAATTCATCTTGAATACGAGGAACGTTTTGTGTGGGGAGAAACAGTCAAGTGATCAAGCAAGACACCCGGACCAGGAGGACACCAAAAAAGTCCTACCACCACGATGGTTTGCGAGAAGCTGTCTTGGAGAAAACACTGCTATTTTTGAGAGATCACCCCGTACAAGATCTCTCTATGCGTGAAATCGCGCGAGACTTAGGCGTGAGTCATATGGCACCCTATCGTCACTTCGCCTCAAAAGAAGACATTTTAGCAGCCCTCATTGAGAATGGATTTCGTCAATTAACAGCGAAATTTCAGGAGAGTGATCAAAAAGGCACATTAATTTACCCTGAAACATTTTACGCCCACGTTAAGGCTTACGTTCAATTTTTCCTGAAAAACCCTGACGTGGCTCGGTTGATGTTTACCAGTGGATATTTTGATAAAGGGGATTTCACTGGCGTTCACGATGCAGGACACGATGCTTTCAGCTGCCTCACTAGGCTTGTACAACGTGGACAAAAAGAGGGCTTTATTGGCGAGACCCAGAATCTTTACATGGTGTCTTTTATGATTTGGTCATCTGTCCATGGCGCTTCCGTTTTGATTTTTGAGAAACAGTTTCAAGAAATTGACCAAGCCCCCGATGTAGACGTTGGAGCGTTTACGAGGTTTTTGGCTGAAAAGTTGTTATTAGGTTTTTCTAGCGCCAAGAGCCAAGGCGCAGGCCAAGACCTCGCTACGGATTGATACAAGACCGTCGACTCTGGCCTGTGACGCTCGTAGATCGCCATTATAGTATCTTCGTGAAAGACTAAATCGAAAATTCACTGAAGATATGCGTTAGTACCATCAGACCATTGACCGCAAACGACATCAAACACCGACCGCTCCTCACCCACCAATCCCTAAAACAAAAAACGACACAGTTGCGAGTTGTACATCTTTCAGAGTTTTTGACTGCCATCTTGTGGAATCATCGGTTTGAGGTACCGCCACCTCGACATCTTCTCCCCAGTACATGAGTCTTTCCTGGCAAACTCCGCACGGCGTAAGAATATGAATCTTTCCGGCATCGTCGTAAGAGACGCGAACACTTGCTGTAATGCGTTTTCCCAATTTGTACGCCTCGCAAATGGCACCAGTTTCATGGCAAAGACTCACCGATTCATTTACCGTTTCAGGAGCTGTGGAGATTAAAATCTCGCCGTCGTCAGTGTACATTGCTGCTGCGCCGACCCATTTCTTTTCTGAAAATCGGCTGTCAACAAAACTAATCGCGGAAGAAACCAGCGCTTTATCAAGTTTCATTTTGCTTCAGCTCCACTTTTGAATTCAGATCCCAGATACCTAAGAATTGTAGCGAAAGAGTTACCCGAAAAATAGTTGGAAGTGCCATTAACACAACAGTCATCCCGACGCGCAGCGAGAGATCTCGCGTACATTATGCTCAGTGATTTGGCGCGCGTGGCTGGGCTGCGACTCAATAGGTTACTTCATTGATATACCGCTATGGATTCTCGATAAACCAGCTAAGCAAGTCATTATTACTTATTTTCTTTCGCTCCGATTGACCATCGCGCGAGTCTTGCCTTGGCCCATCCAGACCATGAACTATCAGGCTCGGCAAGATAAGGAAAATTCGCAAGCGACGGCTTGTAAGGGCGGTCAACTCCATCCGAAATTGGTCTTTTACCTCGAGTAACTATCATGGAAAACAGTGTATCCATAATATCGTCCTCAATTCCGCGGCCTCCAAAAGCATGCGGTTCCCGACCAGCAAGTAGCTCCTTTTCGATGTCAAAATATTTTGCCTTACCAGTTTTCGACGCGTCCAGGACAAGGAAGTCATCCACAATCAGTCTGGCATATTCCCTCTTACCCGTTAGGCTCCAATCTTGGATCTGGTCAGCCGCGTCATAGTGATCTAAATTTTCAATAATCCTGGTGGTGTATTTTTTCTGTTGTGCACCCTCTAAAATTGCGAACGTTGAATGAACATTGAATTCATCGCGGATATCGTCAGCGTCTTTTCGATTGACCATGGTAACGTTGGTGACTTCCGGGCGCCCGAAATGATCGATCCTTTTAATTCGGCCACCTTCGTGCGTATAGCTTCCAACTGAAATGCCGGTCAGTCCAACCGGCTCTCCAAAGAGTTCGTGAATATTGAACTGTAAGATCACTGTCAGAATATTGGTGTTATCCATCGTGTTGCTGCCACTTGACCGGAGCAACTTGCCATCCACTGCCAGACTAATTGCGAACTCGCTGTTGAAGAAAAAATGGTCCGCCCGTAGACCATGATAAATGCGGGTTTTAGACTTTAGTGGAGAGACGGAGGAATCATTTATGATGTTTGAGAAAGTTCCCAGACGTCCAAAATCACAACTCATGGAATGCTGTTTATGGTCATCCGGTGTTTTAAAACGACACACGATCTTCCGTTCGCTTTGAGCGCTGTGCACAAACCTCAATCCTACGTCATCCCTGGTTACCTTTAATTTTCGTAGCACAATCTCATAATCCACTTTATCAGAGAAGTGGTTGTGTTGTCTGGAAAGTGGATGAAAATTGACGATTACGTTGATGACACCTGGCATCTCAGAAGCGGGGAATGCATAAACATCCGAAATATCCGTAATAGAATGTTCTTTAGTGGCAGGCCCATCAATATGATCACTATGTAGTTCAGAAAGAGGCGCAGGTGTAGTCTTGCATGCAGTAATGCAAATGAACGCCACAAAAAAAGATCTGTGAAACATGCCAGTCACTTCCGGTAATTTTGATTATAAAACAAGACGACCTGGAGGCTACCATTAAGTAGCACCACCGGCAACCGCTTCTTTTACGTTGTTAATTCCAGCCTTTTTCTGAAGGCTAAGTCGAACCATACGGCTCCCGGATCTGGCAGACCACAACATTGCGCATCTGTGTTGAAGGTTAAGTAGCGACCTAGTCGTTAGCTGATATTGGCCAATATCTTAAACACGAAGCATCATTTTTATCCCTGACAAATCTGGGCGCTAGGAAAAAAAAATTAAAATCAGCACCTTCCGGACATCTTGTCTTCTCACTTACCGAGACTTGATGTCGTTCTACCCTAGTCGTCCAAG
>JBIJBX010000146.1:0-6213 GCA_044344995.1 Oligoflexales bacterium
TTTCTTTTCGTAAAGTACCTGATAGACCTGCTCAGATATAGGCATTTCGACTCCGACTTTTTGTGCCAGATTGTGAGCAGCTTTAGCCGTCGTGAAACCCTCCGCTACTGATCCAAGCTGTCCCAAAGCATCATGCAGTGCCGCACCTTGTCCGAGTCGAAAACCAAGGGAATAGTTCCGACTTTTGCTTGAGCTACATGTTAAGATGAGATCGCCAACGCCTCCCAATCCTTGGAATGTGAGGGGATTGGCTCCGAGTTTGATGCCTAACCTGGTGATTTCGGCTAGGCCTCTTGTCATTAGCGCTGCCATACTGTTCATTTGCAGACCTAAGCCCGCACAAGCGCCTGCGGCAATGGCGATCACATTTTTAAGGGCTCCTGCCACTTCAAGACCAATTGGGTCTTCGGAAGTATAGACGCGGAAAAATGAATTGTGGAAAAGCCGCTGCGCCTCCTCAGCTCTGCTGACTGTTTTACTGGCAGCTACAACGGCGGTGGGTAGTTTTTGGGCAACCTCAATCGCAAAGCTTGGTCCAGATAGAACGACCGCCTGATCGGAAATTGATTTTCCTAAGACACTTGCAATCACGTCCAACGAAAAGCTGGAGCTGCTGATTTCAATACCTTTCACAGCGCTCACCAGCAGGGGAGATGTGTTTAAATCTTGAGCAAAAAGCTGCAGAGTTTCACGCACAGCTTGCATGGGTACTGCGACGATAATGCCGGCGTAATCGTTTATTGTTTCTGCATTGATGTGGTTGATCGCATGGATCGTGGGTGCTAAGGTAATCGTGCTAAGATATTTAGGATTTTTGTGCTGGCTGTTGATGCTGTCAACCAAGGTTTTGGATCTTGACCAAAGGTCAACCGTCCAACCTAGGCCGGCAAGGTGACAGGCCAAGCAGGTACCGAAATTTCCTGCTCCGAGTACGAGAAATCTATCCTTTTTTGGAGATACGCTCATCGGTGACGTTGACCTTGCAGTGTTAAATCTAAACTTGGGACATAGTTTACCAGAATTTCTGGCAGGTGGAGACAAATGAACCCATATATTCCAGTTTTAATCGCGTTAGCTTTTGGCGTTGTCCTGGGAGGGGTCCTCAGTGGCATGGCGGCTTTTCTAGGTCCCAAAAAGCCAAGCGCTGTAAAGAGTGAGCCATTCGAATGCGGCGTGCCGATGGTGACAAGCGCCAGTGAGAAGATGAGCGTAAAGTTTTATCTGACCGCCATCCTTTTCATCTTGTTTGATATCGAAACAATATTTCTCTATCTATGGGCCAAGGCTTTCCCGCAGCTGGGGTGGTTTGGCGTGATTGAAATCATAATCTTCATGGTGATTTTGGTCGCTGGATACATATACGTTGTTAAGCGAGGTGCTCTCGAATGGGATTGACAGCAGACGAGTTTACGGTCCAGTTTATCGCAACAGTTTTAAAATTCTCAATTTTAGCTGTGATTCTTTTGCAAGTGCCGCCCGTGATGCTTCTGGTTGAACGGCGAATCCCGGCGTTTATGCAAAGGCGGAAAGGCCCTAACCGCGTCGGTCTATTTGGTTTTCGTATTTATGGCGTAATGCAGGCCCTGGCCGATACGATTAAGCTGATTTTCAAAGAAGAAGTGGTGCCGACTGGAGCGCAAAAAGCTTTTTACCACTTAGCTCCCGTTTTTTCAGTGTTTCCCGCGTTTCTCATCGCCATGGCAATCCCCTATGGCCCTGACATCCAGGCCTTTGGGCAGACCATTCCAATGTCGGTTGTACGGGTGGATGTCGGGTTTCTCTTTATTTTTGCGATTAGCTCCCTTGCCGTTTACGGGGTGACCATCGCTGGGTGGGCGTCAAATAACAAATACGCGCTACTCGGTTCTCTACGGGCCTCGGCGCAGATGATCAGCTACGAAATTCCACTAGGCATGTCGTTGATTCCGATTGTTTTGATCTATGGATCTCTTGATCTTAATAAAATTGTTGAGGCGCAAACCCATGTCTGGACGTGGGGTATATTTTTGTCTCCCATCTCGTTTGTCCTGTTTTTAATTGCCATGTTTGCGGAGACAAATAGGACGCCGTTTGATCTGTCAGAGGCCGAAGGCGAGTTGGTTGCGGGCTTTCATACAGAATACAACTCGACCAAGTTTGCGGCATTCTTCCTGGGCGAATATGTCAGCATGTTTGTCCTAAGTTGCCTGGCTTCGACGGTCTTCCTGGGTGGATGGCAAGTGCCGTTTTTTGATGTCAGGTCTTTGGACCAACTGGTTGGTTTTCCAGGAGTTGGAGCAGCTATTGGATTTGGTTCTTTACTGATGAAGGCCGCGTTTTTCATGTGGCTTTATGTTTGGGTGCGCTGGACTATTCCGCGGTTTCGTTATGACCAACTTATGAGTCTCGGTTGGAAGTACATGATTCCGCTCGGATTGATTAACGTGGTTGCGACAGCTGTTGTATTGGCTGCCGTTAGATTTAGTTAGGAGTCTTATGCCAGAGTTTTCAGCCTTAATGTCCTATGGTGTATTTCATGCACTTGCTGGTCTGATCACGCTAGTTTCCCTGCTCGTTGTTGTCTCAAAGCACCCGGTGAAAAGCGCGGTTTTTCTCGTGGTCGATTTGTTTCTTCTAGCCGCTGTTTACGCCAGCCTTGAGAGTCACTTTGTTGCTGCCATTCAGGTGTTAGTGTACGCCGGTGCCGTGGTGGTTTTGTTCCTCTTCGTAATCATGCTTCTAAATTTACAGCCTGAGCAACTTCGGGGTCTAAGGTTTAATGCAGTAGAGGCACTAACCCTTTTTGTTTCCCTTCTAAGTATGTTGATTATGATTGGATTTTCGGTTGCAGGGAAGCCTACGGGCCTGGGTGATGGTTCACTCGATGTCAAAGTGATCGAGGCAGAAGGCGGCAATACTTACATGGTCGCCATGAAGTTACTCACGGATTACATTTGGCCTTTTGAGCTGGCTTCAGTGCTTATTTTGCTGGCTATCGTCGCCGCGGTTGTTATCGCGAAAAAAGATAAAAAAGATCAACCGGCCCTAGCAAGAGATTGAAGGAGAGGTGTGCCGTGGTTCCTGTTGAGTTTTACTTCATGCTCGCATGCGTTGTGTTTACGTTAGGCCTTTTTGGCGCCCTTTTCCGACGCAATATTATCATGGTGTTGATGTCAATTGAGCTCATGCTCAATGCGGTTAATTTGGTTTTCGTTGCCGCTGGACGCTCCATCGGCAATCTTGATGGCCAGATCATGGTTTTGTTTGTGATAACGGTTGCTGCTTGCGAGGCTGCCGTTGGTTTAGCGATGGTGATTGCTCTGTTTAGAAAGTACGGCACAGTGAATACGGATATTCTTAGATTGCTCCGCGGGTGATTGGGAGGTTTGACTGATGATGTTGTGGATCATGCTATTAGCCCCGCTTGTTGGGGCGGTTTTGAACGGTCTCGTCCTGAGGAAATCTCCAAAACTGGTCAGCCACCTGGTGGCTGTTGGTGCAATGGCGGTGTCATTTGGTGCCGCTGTCAGCATTTTTATGCAAATGATGAAAGCTGGTGGAGAGCCACAAACCTTTTTGGCGTTTAATTGGCTAGACGCGGGCGAGTTTCATGCTCCCTTTAAATACATCGTGGATCGCCTCTCGGGATTGATGATGCTTGTTGTTACCGGCATTGGCACGCTGATTCATATCTATGCCGGCGGCTATATGCATGAAGAGGCATCGACCTCCAGATTTTTCACCTATCTGAATTTGTTTGTCTTCATGATGTTGCAGTTGGTCATGGGTGACAACTTGATGGTGATGTTTGTTGGCTGGGAAGGTGTGGGGCTGTGTTCTTATCTTTTGATTGGTTACTGGTTTCAAGATGACAATAATGCCGCAGCGGGCATGAAAGCGTTTTTGGTCAATCGTATCGGTGATATTGGCTTTTTGTTCGGTATCTTTTTGACCTATCGCCATTTTGGTACAGTGAGTTTTACCGAGCTGCGCGAAATTATCGGCGCGACGCCTTTGGACGCCGTAAAACTTGGTGCGGTTGGTTGGATAACCCTGTGTCTCTTTATTGGCGCTACTGGTAAATCCGCACAGCTTCCTCTTTATGTGTGGCTTCCTGACGCCATGGCTGGACCTACGCCAGTATCCGCACTTATCCACGCGGCGACCATGGTGACCGCCGGTATCTATATGATGACGCGTCTTAATTTCATGTTTTATCTCTCGCCAATGACCATGCAGGTTGTCGCGATTGTGGGCGCTCTCACGGCGTTATTTGCCGCGACTATCGCGCTTGTTCAGTCTGATATTAAAAAAGTGCTGGCGTATTCAACGGTCAGCCAGCTTGGGTACATGGTCTTGGCTTGTGGAGTGGGCGCGTTTGGCGCTGGAGTCTTCCATCTATTTACCCACGCGTGTTTCAAGGCGTTAATGTTCCTTGGCGCAGGGTCAGTTATCGTCGCTATGCATCACGAACAAGACATGTTTAAGATGGGTGGTCTTCGTAAATATATGCCGATCACTCACGCGGTATTCTTGATTGGTGTGCTCGCGATTATCGGAATGCCGCCGTTTGCGGGCTTCTTTTCGAAAGATGAGATTTTATGGAAAGCCTATATTGGCGGCGGCCCAGTCCTATGGGGTATTGGCGCGGTGGCCGCAGGCTGCACGTCATTTTATATGGTTCGATTGCTTTGCCTGACATTTTACGGCGAACACCGCGGCGGTCATGGACACGATAGCCATAAAGACGTGCACGCCAAGGCAAGTCATCATGGGCACGGCGACCATCACCATACACCTCACGAAACGGGCGCAGATATGTGGGGGCCACTGGTCATTTTAGCGCTTATGAGCGCAGGCGTAGGCTTTTTGGGAGTGCCGCATGTTCTGGGTGGCCACAATATCTTCGAAGAATACTTGAAGCCAGTGATGATGATTCCAGAGTCTGCCCATGAACATTGGTCATTCTTGGAAGCTAGTTATAGCCATTCACTTGAGATGACGCTGATGGCGGCCTCCGTAGTCGTGATGTTGATAGCCTCTGGTGCGGCCATCGCGTTATACGGCAGAGGCCCTGCCGCGATTCTTGGCAGGTGGAAAGAGTCAATGTCGGGCGTCTATAACACGCTCTCTAATAAGTACTTCGTTGATGAATTCTATTTTGCGAATATTGTCCAACCTCTGCGAGATATGGCGGAATTTTTGTGGGCTTTTGTTGACGTAAAAATCGTCGACGGGGCGGTCAACGCAGTGGGCGAACTTTGTAGATTCGTAGCTGGAAGTGCCAGCTTTAAAATGACCGGTTCCGTGCACCGTCACGCAATGGTGCTCGTGGTTGGGCTGGCTTGTTTGTTGTCAGTCATGGTCCTCAGCTAACGTAAAGTTTAAGGATTTGCTCATTTATGCAGTTTATAAACTCCCACATTTTGTCTTTTTTGATTTTCTTGCCACTGCTGGCGACATTTATCATTAGTATGGCTCCTTCCCTCGCGGTGGCCCGATGGGTTGCGATGGGTTCGGCGATCCTTGGTTTGCTTGCTGGTTTGCACGTTTGGTATTGGTTTGATGGCTCGTCGGCCGCGCTTCAGTTCGTGGAAAGTTACGAGTGGATTCCGAGTTTGGGAATCAAATACATTGTTGGGGTCGATGGTTTAAGCTTGCTGTTAGTTGTGCTGACAACGTTTTTGTTGCCACTTGTCCTAATCAGTCAGTGGGGTAACTCAGAAGACGCTAGCCAGAAGCCTTTTTTGGCGCTGCTTATGGCTTTGCAATCGGGCATGATCGGCGCGCTAGTTGCCATGGATTTGGTTTTCTTCTACGTTTTCTGGGAAGCCATGCTGATTCCCATGTACTTTATTATTGGTGTTTGGGGTGGAAAGCGTCGGATTTATGCCGCGACGAAATTTGTCCTTTATACGGTTTTAGGTTCGCTATTAATGTTGGCGGCGGCCATTCTTCTCTACTTCGCGCACTTTCGCCAAACAGGGATTTACTCCACAAGTTTGCTAGATCTCTATGCGGTTAAGTTGCCACTTTCCGCCCAGATGTGGATGTTTGGTGCGTTTGCGGTGGCATTTGCGATCAAGGTGCCCATGTGGCCGTTTCATACATGGCTGCCTGACGCACACGTTGAAGCGCCAACGGTTGGCTCCGTAATCCTCGCTGGAGTTCTTTTGAAAATGGGTACCTATGGCCTTTTGAGATTTGCCGTACCTATGTTCCCTGAAGCCATGG
>JBIJBX010000147.1:0-6202 GCA_044344995.1 Oligoflexales bacterium
TTCTTCGCGATCGCGGCGGCATATATTTCATGGGCAGCATCAAAGCCAATCAATGCACAAACCAGCATGAATAGCGTACTTTGCGGTTGGTGAAAGTTAGTCATCAAATAGTCGGCTGCCCAAGGGTGAAAACGGTCACTTTGATAGTTTGGTTTAATAAATATGTCGGTTCGTAACCAGGTATCGACTAGCTCCGCCATGTCTATATTTTTGCTTGTCGCCAGTTGATTTAGTCCCTCAAGAGTTCTGAGGGCTGTTGTTCCCACGACTACTACAGCTCTTCCAGATTTCTTTGCATCGATAATCGACGTGTAAGTAGATTTTGGCACAAGGAAGCGCTCGCTATGCATCACGTGTTGCCCTGGGTCTTGATTTTTTACGGGCAGGAATGTGCCGGCACCAACGTGCAGCGTTAAGTCAACGAACTCACAGCCCCTGGATTTTAGTTTCTCCAGTAAAGACTTACTAAAATGAAGACCCGCTGTGGGAGCTGCCACCGAACCAAGACCACGAGAATAGACAGTTTGATAATTCTCTCGGTCGGCATCATTTTGCTGGGGAGAAATTTCTTTTCGTGCGATGTAAGGAGGAAGCGGCATCTCTCCGTGCTGATCAAGCCACGAAAAAAGTTTCTCGCCTTTCAAATTAAATTCGACTGTAAAGGGCTTGGGGCCGTCCGTTAGATTTTTTGGCATGTCCATAACGACACCTTGAAGGCCATTGCCAAATTGCAATTCAGAGCCAGTTTGCAATTTCCGCATAGGCTTACCGAGGCATAACCAATTCTCTTCACCAGATGGCCCATCGGTGATCGGTTCTAAAAGAAGTATTTCAATATTTGCGCCGGTCGGGATTTTGCCGTGGATGCGACTAGCAATAACCCTGGAATTGTTTACAATAAATAGAGCATTCGCCGGCACTAATGTGTCTAAGTTTTTAACGAAATTGTGAGTGGCCTGATGACCATCCCACACCAAAATTTTCGAAGCGTCTCGCTGGGGAAGTGGGTTTTGTGCGATCAAAGATTCTGGGAACGAAAAACTAAAGTCGTCCAAGGTCAAGCGCCGGTTTTTATTTCGTTGTTCGGAATGATCCATAGCCCAGTTTTATACTTTCGTGTTTTATTCAAAATAATTTCAGGCCTATACCAACAGGGTGGTCGGCTTTGTAACCAAATTTTAGTTTTAGGTCTATTTTTATCTCATCCGGCCTTGGCCCATCCCGAATACAAGTTTGCTGGTGATTTTCCACAATTACTGCAACAGCCCCGCTCAACAATTACGGTGATTTATAACGCCGCAACTGGAGGAAAGCCTAGTTTTAAAATGGCTCAGCCAGCGATTGTCCCTGTCAGCAAAGATGGCAAGATCCTTTGGTTTGACGATGAGGCATGGCGATCAGCCCCGCTTAACGGAACGGATCGTCTTGTTATAGAAAAAGATATGCTCGGGACGGATGTCAATGGGAGGTACTCGTTCCCCGGATGCACACCTCGTGAGGGCGAAAAAATTTGGACGCCCCAGGGCGTCGCCTGGCTTGTTTCCTGCCCGCCAGAAATCACAAAGACAATCGACAGCAAATCGCGCAGGGTGACTTATGATCCGAAGGCACATGAGATCTTGTCCCGCTTTTATAGCTACAAGTTCAAAAAAGATAATCACATGCTGTTTGAGTCGGTGACCCTTAAGGGCGATAAGGATTTTCTTGTCTCTAAGGATAGCCATCTTTACATTCGGTCGGATGTGAAGAACTTCTTTACCCTCGACTTTTCCTCGGATGATATTGAGAGCGATCTAAAGCGAAAGCGTTTAGAGCCCTTGGCGGCATTCGCCTCCCTTGGGTTTTATCTGAAGGTGTTATTTTTTAAGATAACGTTGGACTTGAGTACAGACGTTGGTTTTTATGAAAGCTCAGCCAATATTCCGATGATGATGACGCTGCCGGTTAATGCCTATGATCGACTGCATCCAAAAAGCGGAGTTTTGTATAATTTCCGATTAGGCGAAGGTTTAGATCCACGAGCAGTTAAAATCAAAATGCCGACTCTTAAAGCGGAAAGCCTGACGGCTGATTTTGAAAAAATTGGTTTAGCGTATTGCCAAAGTGTCTGCGCCTATGAGCTTGAAGTTTCAAACCCTGTGAAGCCTCTGCGAATGAAAATTAATATCGCCAGAAGTTTGGTCGAGCGTGGAATGTTCCCATGGTTTGTTGATGATGTAGCGAAACATCGAGCGGCTATGAAGTGGGATCTTGATGACGACAAAAATCGTGTCGGACTTTATTTTGAGGTCTCTAAATTACCCAAAGGGAGCCACCCTTGGGATTTTTGGCTGACCTTTTAGTTACAAATTAAAAATCACTCTTGAAAATTAGTGAGAAACCACGGGCTTCGAATCAGCATCAATGCGCTGTGCTGTCTTGTAGCCGTATGGCTCAAGAAATAGGCTTGAACCCTTCGCAGTCGGCGCGGACTGATTGACAAAAGGAAACTTCACCGCCTGAATCAGGCCAGGTGAGAATTGATTCCAGTATTCTTGGGTTTTGTTTGGATTGGTTGTCTCTAATTCAAGAGTGATTGTCGGTATGCCACGCTCGTTTCCAGCATAGTTGCCGAGACTGCCGGGATAAAAGGAGTAGTCGACGATCTTGTAGTTTTTGCTTGATGAGCTCATGAACTGCACGAGACTTCGGGCTTTTTCTTCGCTTTCCGTAAGAGGTCTTAGTTTCTGATCACCTGGTCCGTCGTAGTCGTAAAAACCTAGAGGCGCATGAATAGAAATAATCTTATCCGGCTTATATGTGTCGATCAGCCAAATCTGAAACAGCGTCTCGATTTCGCTATTGGGAATATGCCCGGGGAAATGTTGTTCGTTTTTCTGGCGGCGCGTCACCCACCAGTTCTTAGCGGCGGCATACCAATCTTGGGTAAAGAAGTTTCTGTTTAAATCGACTCCCTGACCATTAACTCGCGTGGATGCCTTTCTGAAGAAGCCATCTGGATTGACCAGGGGCGCGATAATGACTCTTGTATCAGTTGGGATGATATGGCGGTTGGCTTGCAGATAGTTTGCGAATTTAAATGCTAACGGAATTGGGGTTAGTTCGTCCGGATGTACGCCGCCGAGAATAAGAGTGGTCATTTCGCCCTTGCCAAATTCGGCGAAAATAAGCGGATGGCCGTTGCCACTCTTAAGTTTAGTTTGCCACTCGACGCCGCTGTCCCCGCATCCTTCAGACTTAGGATTCCATTTGAAAGTGGCGTACTGGGTAGAAAGTCGATCGCACAACATCTTAACCGGAGATTGCTCGGATTGAGATGAAATTACATAATCTTTGAAGTTATCTCGAAGAACTGTCGGCAATGAGATAAAAGCTTCTTTAGTGACTTGATCAGTCGTGCGAAATTCAGCTGCGTCAGATGTTGCCGCTACAGAGCAGTAACTTAGCGCTAAGGCCAACTTCGCTACTGTTCTAGATTTTACTGTTAGGCGCATTCTTCTCGTCTCTCACGTGGCTTTGGTTTTGAGGGTCTGGCGTTTTGCTCCGGTGTCAGCGTCGCATAATGCTCAATTCCCTCTCGCTTAAAGCACAGAGCACAATAAATATTGTGATCTAGCTCCTCTTTGAGATGCCAGCGGTTTTCGCAGTTATTGCAAATATATACATATCTGCCTTCCGCTGCCAGCCTGGTGTGAACATGAACTTCAGGGTCAATCTGATAGCCCGTGTGTTCAAACTCAGCCATTTTCTCATAGAACCTCTTCGTATGACCTGGGTCAAAACCTGAGTGGTAGAGCCATAAGTGCGTCATTTCATGGAAGATTGTGTACGGCAAAAACTGGGGGTTGGCCTGGAAGTAGGTCAGCGATAATCGGATTTTATTCTCAAACAAGACGGCAAGCCCGACCTTGTTACGCATTTTTTTTGAGAACTCGATGCGCGTACCATCACGGAGATTTCCCGAGTTTTTCCCGATAAAATGCGGCGAAAATAGGTCAAAAAAGTACTCGGCGAGAAGCTCCAAGTCTTCTTGATCAAATTGTATTGCGAGGTTTCCCATCCCTCTATTTTATCGTGAATCACTCCAAACCGGAAAAAAATGGACGCCCCAGGTGAAGGCCGTCAAATGCTGGCGCATCAAGGCTTCCGTAAGGAGTTAAGCGCAAATTTTTTGGCAAAACATCGGTTTTTTGTGAATCTTCAAAGGCTGCCAAAGTTTGCGCGCGGCAGCTGATGGCCTTGACCGCTAAGGGTTTGGGAAGTTTCTTAATAATCTCAATTTCATCAGTTGTTTCCGGCAGGATGAGCATAGGAACGACCAGATCCAGGCGACTTAAAGCCGCAAATAACGAGTCTGGTAAGGTTTCAAGGTCTAATGCTTTAGATGCGATGATGACCGGAGCCACATCCATGTGGGAACCAGTTTTTCCGGTATTGGTGGCAAAGCCGAGCTGCTCAAGTCGCACTATTTCCATGGAACGTGCGGCAAGTTCTGCGGGCAAAAGTGCATTTGTTTTGAATTCACTGGGTAATGCCATCTCTACTTTGCGCCTGAGTGTTTCAGCATCTCCGCCCACTACTAGAATCATTCGCGATGATAGGCAGCCTCGCTGACGGAGGGCTAGCTGGTCTCGCAAAATGCGCGCACAGACAGATGGATTATCAAAATCCTTACTTTGAGCGAGAGTCAAGCTTGTCGCGTGTCCAAAACTCCTGACTCGACCTGATGCGAATGACTGTGCCCAGTGACAGGTTTCGTCGTCCCCAAAAATCAAAATATGTTCGCCATCTAGCAAGTCATCTGGACCCAATCGCCAGTTTTTCCCGAGCGTCGTGATTTGAAACTTATGCTCATTTGCTAATTCGAGGGCCCGGCTAAGAAATGTTTGGCTACCCGGTATGTTTGCGATTGTTGGGACTCTGACCCGCAAATGCAGTCCCAAAGTCAAAGCCGCTGCAAGCGGGTGAATTATGGCGATTGAATGACTGGCTGGGGCAATGAATAGCCAACGCTGCGCAATACTTTGATCGCAACAGGATTTTTTTGCTGCCTCTACAAATGCGGCAATGTTCTCTGGCTTCCCAGCAGCCAGATTTTCCAGTGCGGCATTGGCCAGCCATTCACTTTGTAATTCAGTTGTTAGTCGCTCGCGCGCCACAGGGTCAGCGCACAAATGTTCAAACCATCGGCTAGCTCTTTGCGCGTTAATTGTTAGAGTTTTGTCTACCAAAGTGAGCTGAGGGCCTTGTTCAGAAGAGTTGGTGGTTTGTAGTTTTGATTCCACCACTGGAATGGATCCCTCGACGCGCATGGAGCAGCCTTTGAGTGGAGCGTTCTGTACGCGCCCTTTTAATTCAAAGAAGCAATCTTCATTCAGTTCTGCAAGATCTTCCGTCTGAATGGGAAGAATTTCTTTATGAGACGAGAGATCGATTCGGGCAAAATCTTGAACGAGTAGGGCCCCTTTTCCAGAATGAGAGCACCTTGTCGGATGAGCCATGACAGCAACTTTGACCCACCAAGGAAATCGAAATCGTCTTTGACTCAGCGCAGAATTTGGCTCGGTTCCTTCGACAAAGTCCCAAGCCTGACTAGCGAGCTCACACATTCCATACTCACCAACGATGTCTGATTCGTTGATGTCGAAAGCCCTGGTCATCAGCCCATAAAGTTCACCGCGTTCTATGGAGCGACTTTTACCTTTGGTTCCACCTGTCTCGATTAAAATACTGCCGGCGGGCAATTTCAATGGTGGTAAACCCGCTGCCAACCATTCGTCCAAAAAATTTACAAAATGAAAGGCAGTGCCTACGATACAAACCGGCCTAGAAAGAGCTGCTACTTTATCGATCACCTGCAGTAGGGACGTCGGACTCACGTCGTCTGCGTACTCGGTGGGCCAAACTTCACTAAACCAGCTCACCATTTGTGCAAGACTTGAGTCAGGCCACTTTTCAACAGGCGGTACGAGGCTTACAATCGACATGTTTAAAAAATCACCAGAAAACGGCAGTACGCGACTTTCAAGGACCCCTAAAAAGCCAGTTAGGCTCGCCGCCTTGTAAAAACGCAAGCCTTCTGTCGTGAAGCATGCCCATGAACGACCTTCTGGGCCTGAATTTGTTCCACTGGACCGAAATATCCTCAGCTTATCCACAGCCCCCCAAAGCCTTGATGCGTCGCCTCTGAAGGCGCGAATAG
>JBIJBX010000148.1:0-6200 GCA_044344995.1 Oligoflexales bacterium
TCGCTCCCTGCAGTTGAGGCAATCGACAAGGGGGTCTGAAAATCCTGACAGGTGGCCGGATGTTTGCCAGACTCGTGGGTGCATCATAATGCTGGCATCCAAACCCACGATATCTTCACGCTCATAAACCATCGATCGCCACCATTCGTTGGCGATATTGCGTTTGAGTTCTACGCCGAGCGGTCCGTAGTCGTAGCAACTTCTAAGACCGCCATAAATCTCTGAACTCTGAAAAATGAATCCGCGGCGCTTACATAAGGAGACTATTTTTGCCATTACGTCGGAACTGGTCGCTTCTGTGGTCATAAATCTAAAACCTAACTTTTTCTGCTGGCTACTGAGGTGCGAAGGACGATGATCTGCCAGGGCATCGCCGTTACCCTTTGTGGGCGAACCGTAAAATACGGAAAATCATGTTATATTACAATGCTTTGAGACTAATGGCGACGAGTTCTTGAGGCATCATTTGGTTTTGAAAGCCGGGGACATGGTTCAGTTGGTTCGCTCTAAAAAAAGGCAGCACCCCAAACGGGGACCTTAATATATTATGCAAGTGCCTGTTTACCTTGAGTTTTAATATGCATAAGGATAGGATCCCTTCTGTGGTTAACTATCTACGATACGCGCCGGAATCTTCTCAACTGGCAACGACCGTGGTCAAAATTTAAAATCTTTGGAGTAAATCGATGAGTAAACGTGTTGGCATTCCGCAAAAGCTTGCGTCCTCCAAATCTCAAGGTTCTAAAGGATCGTCGTCCAGCGGGTTTCTCGACTACAAAGTGAAGGACATTTCACTTGCCGAATGGGGCCGCAAGGAAATTGAGATTGCCGAAAAAGAAATGCCAGGATTGATGGCATTACGCAAAGAATACAAAGGCAAAAAACCTTTGAAAGGCGCGCGGATTGCCGGGTGCCTGCACATGACTATCCAGACAGCCGTGTTGATGGAAACTCTGGTGGAGCTTGGTGCCGAGGTTAGGTGGTCAAGTTGTAACATCTTCTCAACGCAAGATCATGCTGCGGCAGCGATGGCCGCTGCTGGAATTCCTGTGTTCGCTTGGAAAGGCGAGACTCTCAAGGAATATGACTGGTGTATTGAACAAACGTTGATGTTCGGTGACAAGCCTCTCAACATGATTTTGGATGACGGTGGCGACCTTACAATGCTTGTTCACAACAAGTATCCTCAGTTTTTAAAGGGCATCCGCGGCATTTCCGAAGAGACCACCACTGGAGTCCACAGACTTTACCAAATGCACGAGAAGGGTAAGCTGAAGGTCCCTGCCATCAACGTTAATGACTCGGTTACAAAGTCCAAGTTCGATAACCTTTACGGATGTCGTGAATCGCTAACCGATGGGCTCAAGCGTGCAACAGATGTCATGGTCGCAGGCAAGGTTGTTGTTGTGGCTGGATACGGTGATGTTGGCAAGGGATCGGCACACTCGGTCCGCGGATTCGGCGCGCGCGTTTTGATCACTGAAATCGATCCGATATGCGCTTTGCAGGCTGCAATGGAAGGTTTTGAAGTGGTCACCATGGAAGATGCAGCTCCCTTAGCTGATATCTTCGTCACAGCCACCGGTTGTGATGCCGTGATCACTGACAAGCATTTCAAACAGATGAAGGACAACGCGATCGTCTGTAACATTGGCCATTTCGACAGTGAGATCGATGTCGCCTGGCTTGAGAAAAACTGCAAAAAAGAAATCAACATTAAGCCGCAAGTTGATAAGTTCGTCCTGGCAAATGGTCGATCAATCATCTTGCTTGCTCGCGGACGCCTCATGAACCTAGGTTGCGCAAATGGCCACCCAAGTTTTGTGATGTCCAACAGCTTCACAAACCAGACGATGGCGCAAATCGAACTTTGGGGAAATTCTAGCAAATACAAAGTTGGCGTTTACACGTTGCCGAAGAAGCTTGACGAAAAGGTTGCCGCACTTCACCTCGAGAAGCTTGGCGTGAAGCTGACTAAGTTGACGAAAAAGCAGGCCGACTATCTCGGCATTTCCACAGAGGGTCCATTTAAGCCCGAGCATTATCGGTATTAAATCGCTTCGTCCAACATGGACGTTTGAAACCGGGGTTAGTCCACAAGGCTAATCCCGGTTTTTCTTTGCTCGTGTTCATAGGTTTCCAAGGCCAGTATGTAAACATGGTGCCAATTTAGCTAGATAGATTTTGCCTATGGGTCTCGGTTGGAACAGGGATAAAATAGAAGGTGATCCCGATGGCCATTTTCATGAACGGCGGTGTTTTTTGGCTGTAAAAATTGTAGATCCCCACCACGTAAGCACTGATATCTTGAAGTCAGCACCGAGAGACTTACAGCAGTTTCTTGAGAGTGCATCAAATATACTTGAAGGTAAGCGGGAGCAACTTCAGTTGGCTTGGTGCTGCATCGTTGCAGGAGGCCACCTCTTGATTGAGGATTTGCCAGGAATGGGCAAGACGACGATGGTAAAAACCATCGCGAAACTCCTTAATTTGCCATGGAAACGCATCCAGTGCACAAGTGATATGCTGCCGGCAGATATTACGGGGGGCAGCGTCTATGACCAGGCTTCCAAAGAGTTTGTATTCATCCGAGGCCCGATTTTTTCAAATCTCGTAATGGCAGATGAGTTGAACCGAGCCTCACCAAAGTCTCAAAGTGCTTTTTTGCAAGCCATGGAAGAAAATGCGGTCACCGTCGACGGGCAAACCTACGATTTGGGCAAGCCATTCGTGGTAATCGCGACGCAAAACAGTTTGGACAGTGCGGGGACAAATCCACTTCCTGAATCCCAGTTAGACCGATTTTCCATGAGCTTGAGCTTAGGATTACCAGCGCGCGATATTGAGAAAAAGCTTTTGGTCTCAAAATCAAGAAGTGATCTTCTCGAAACACTCTCGCCCATAAGTAGCCTTAATCGTCTGGCGGAACTTCGCAAGGCGGCAGCTGATATTTTTGTCAGTGAGCAGGTTGCAGATTATATTTTGGATTTTGCTGAGTGGCTCCGTTCACGCGCGCACGGGATCTCTCATCGGACGATTCTCTCGCTCACAGCATGTAGTCGAGCTTGGGCATTGGGAGTGGGGCGAGATTTTGTTACGCCATCAGATGTTCAAGCTGTGGCTTTGTATGTTTTAATTCACCGAATTACCCCAAAAGGTACCTACGAGTCTGCCACAGCAAAAGCTTTGATCGTGACGGCTTTGCAATCGGTTGAGGTTGATCGTTAATGTCAGCGTCAGCACGCGGCAGGTCTGATTATTTTAGATCAGTATTAAACTATTCGAAAAGACTAACCGGCCTTGATAGCGCCAAGATATTTATTTTGCCGACTTGGTTTAGCCTTGTATTTAATATGCCAGTTTTATTATTGCTAATAGCTAGCTTCCCACTACGAAGTGTTCCACTGCTCGCGGTCGGGATATTTATCGTTTTCATTCAGCTGCTATCCATGGTGGAATCACATGTAAATCTTCGCGGGTTGGAAGTACTACCAAGCCGTGATGTTCTGGTGGAGGCGTCCTCCCAGGCCGTTTTGACGTTGCAAATATCGAGTCGTGAACAGTCTCTCGGACTGAACTTAAGGTTGTTGACTGGCGCTGAACATGGTCTGGAAGGTCATGGAAAACTTCGAACGAAGGATATCAGAAGACTGATCTTTGAAGAGATTAAGGTTGCGTTTTGGCGCAGTCTCAGAAAGCGTGAAGTCGAAGAGGCATCTTTCCTTAAAGTTGATAAAGAGGCGCAAACACTGCAATTATCGTTTCCGGCTGGCCCCAGAGGGTTCAATCGCTTGCCGCCCATTTTAGTATATTCGTATTTCCCATTTGGTCTTTTCAGAGCGGTGAAAATCATTGAATTGGATGATTCTTATCTGGCTTATCCCGTGCCACAGGGGCCTTCGGCGTGGGGCCGGGTAGCAACGAAGGAAATTGCTTCAGCCGTTATTGATGCCAGTAAATCTCGATTAAGGCTTGGATCAGAAGAGTATGATCATCATCGTCCGTTTCGATTTGGCGATGCCCTCAGGCGCGTTGACTGGCGCGCGTCCTCGCGGCGGGGGTCTACCGTCGTGCGTGTTTTTGATACACCCATTTCAGATCGAACGAACCTGCTGCGGTGGCAAGACACGACCTCGAATGATGTCGAAGGAAAATTATCTGAACTAGCGTTTGGAATTATTGAGGCTGCCAAAGTTGGTGAAGACTATGCCATGGAATTGCCACAGATCAAGACGAAGGTTGGACATGGAGAGAGGCATAAAATAGATTGCCTCAGAATTTTAGCCTCATTCGGCAGCGCTGACCGGGCACGCGGAGGGATCTCTGGATGAAGGGCACTGAGCGCCTTCGCAATCTTGATTATGCGGCTTTAGCGATGATGGCTGTATATCCTGTAGTTTTTCGCGACGATGTTTTATCCCTAGCTGATTTTCTTGTGATTTTAATGCTCATTGGCAGCGCGATATTATTGTGGCTAGGTTTGAGTGGGGTGTTAAAACTTGGCTGGGTGCGACGACTATCGGTTGCTGTTTCTCTTTTGTTACCTGTTGTATTCATGTCGGCTTTCCCAAAAGGCGGACTACTGTTGGGGCTTTATTTAGTTCCTTATTTGACGTTTTCAGTGAAAGACGATAGCTGGGGGCGCTGCCTTCGCTGTTTGAGCGGTATCGCAGTATCTTCGGTATTATTTACATCATTCCCCGCAGTGTTTGGCCTGCCGATGGCGCTGCTTGCCCTCCTTGTTTTTATCGGAGGATTGCTGAGCATTTGGTCAGGCATGAATCTTGATAAATCAATTTGGTGGTTTGCAAAAAGATCTTTTCGCAAAGAGACTTTTTTTCTTCTTATTTTCTTAACTGGAATAGCTGCCATTGGTCTGCGCCAGGCGCAGTTATATTCTGAAAGGCAGTTTGGTGTTTCAGGGCTATCTGCATCACTTTCACCCGGTGGGGTAAAAAAGCTTCTGCTCTCGGATGAGTTGGCCCTGCGGGTGAAGTTTAAAAACGCCCCTCTATTTGATCCTAGCCAGGCCTATGTGCGTGCGGTCGCGCTAGATGTCATGTCGGGTTTTGCTTGGTCCGTTGGGCCGAGCAGGATTATGAGCAAGACGGGATCAATGAATGGTGATTTTGAAAACGAACTATCATTAAGTCCCAGGCATAGTCAGTTCACGCCCGTACTTGATTATGGCGTTAAGGTGTTTGATGATACGAAAACAAAATCTAATACCGTGGCATTTCCGAGAGATAATGGGGTGTTTTCGGTCGGTTATTTTGATGTCTACTGGAAGCACTATAGATCTGTTAACAGCCTAGTACCTGTGCATGCAAATGATCAGGATGGCTTCTCGAGTTTGCTGCAAGTTGATAAAAAGACAATTGAGCGGTTACAGTCCACGGCCACAACGATCTCACAAGGGACTAATCAGCTACCTGAATTCCTTAGTCGCCTTGGCCGGTTTTATCGGGAAGGCAATTTCGCTTATTCGCTAAATCTAAAGCGGGAGCCGAAGGATTTAGGGGATTTTCTGTCGGTAACGAAAGAAGGTTTCTGCGAACATTACGCAGCGGCATCTGCCGCGCTGGCTCGACTCGCAGGATTTCCGGCGCGTGTAGTGTCAGGGTTTTTAGGAGGTTTTTGGGAGCCGAGCAAATTGACTCTCTTTGTTAGAGATCTCGACGCCCACGCCTGGAACGAATTCTGGGACAGGGACAAGAAAAGTTGGGTTCGATTTGACGCCGTTACTTTACTAGCCCCCGAGCGAATCGAGTACGGAGGCGCTAATTTTCTTCGTAGGTTCGGGTACGATGTGGCCGATGATACTGATTTTCACGACCGCCTCTGGATTACTGATTTAACGATCTTGGTTAATAATTTTCTAGCTGGCCTCAATACGGGTTTTTCCCTCAAGGCGAGTGAGACGTTCGTAGAGTATGGTGAGGAAATGGCCTTATTCGGCGCCTTGGGCTTGACGATTTCCTACATTGTATTGGTGCAGCGCCGCCATCGTAGAAATGCAAGACACCCTGAAAGGCAGCTTTTGGTCAGCTTGCGGAAGATTTTAGGCTCTAAGGCTCCCCTAAGAAACAAAGGCGAGCCCGTTTTTGATTGGTTGATGAGGTGCGCGCAAACACACCCGGAAGTGTCTGAGCAGATGATAGCCTTCGCGGCGGCCCATTCCCGCTATAGTTATGGCGAAC
>JBIJBX010000150.1:0-6182 GCA_044344995.1 Oligoflexales bacterium
AAAAAGAGAACCGAAGTTTGGCTGGTGACATTGAGACTGTGGATATTGGTAACCCACATGTGGTGTTCTCAGTCGAGGACGCAACGGTAGATCTCGCAAAACTGTGTGGACCAGTATTACAGACATGTCGAAGTGGTGATGGTATTAATGTCCATATCTCGTCACCAATGGAATTAAGCATCCAAGATCAACAAAGGGCGCGCCGTGAACTCGGCGAGCCTGTCAGCGAATTATTCCGCGTTTTTCCTTGGGAGCGAGGCGTTGGACTCACCCAGGCTTGCGGCACGGGTGCTTGTGCCGTTGGCGTTGCCACCTTGGCGTCGGGCTTGAGCGACCGCTCTGAATGGATTGGCATTCACATGCCAGGCGGTCGACTTTATGTTAAACAAGCAAATTCGAACGACGAGGTTATTTTAGCCGGCCCTGCTCAGTTTGTTTTTCAAGGCAGTATTGAAATTTGAATCATACACGCCCGCTGGGCGCTTATACTTTTGTCATTTCCACAAAAAATAATTATTTTTTTAATGAAAACTTCACTTTAGCGACGATGGTCGGGGTTTTTGCTGCTTCTTCTGGCGTATGCTAAAATTGTGGGGCAAACGTTATTTGCCAAACAGAAAATTAGCCGATTTTAGCAATGTGGAGGTGGGTCTTGATTCGTCATATTTTGACTTTGAGTGTTGCTGTCTTAGGACTTAACGCATGTAAGACTAGCGGTGATTCAACCACCCAGTCTCTTGGCGGTCTTGCAGGCGACAAAACGCCGTACACTTGTTCAGCGTCCGCTGGTGAAAAATTCAACGAACGCTATGATACGTTTTGGTCTCAGCAGAGCATTCATGTTGCGGATGCACGGTATAAGGAGTCTCTAAAGGGAATTTTTGCTGCTGTACCAGTGGAGCTACAATCGTGGTTCTTTCTAAAAGGCGGTTCAGTTCGCTTGATTGGAAACCCCAAAGAAGTTTGCTCGGCCCAAGAGTCGACGCCGCTGTTTTATAGCTCTGGCGACCAGGGCGGATGCGTCGTATTTCCGAAAGAAAATGAGCTAGTTGGAATGCCAACGATCTACGTAGGTGTCACAGCTGGAACCCGCGCCGAACAGCAGGAACAAGCCAGCCTCATCGTCAGCGGCTTTGCAGCCGTCTTAAGTTCATTTCTAACTGAAATTGCGGCGACAGATAATCTCTCCTCTTCGAACGAACTCGTCTACGAGTTTGGTGCCTATGACACGGAGATGCGCAATGTAAAGTCTAGTCTCGCATTCATGGTCATTGAAGATTTGATCAAAAACAAAAATGCTGAAGGTAAATCTCTGGCTGAAAGTCTTCCCGATAACTACAAGTCAATGATTTCATCTTCAAAAGTCTTAGATAGCAGTCTCGGCCGAGATGCCCGCTGGAAGGCATTTTGGGAGTCCTACAATGATGCAGGGCACCGTGAAATGACGAACTTCTTCGTCGCTCAGGTTTTTGATGCCGCTTGGTGTTCAGATGCCTCACGCGCTCTAATGTTTGCCGACAAGGCCACGTTCAGCAACAGTGGCGCATATTTTAAAAAGAATGTTGAGCCCATATTCACTGAGGCATTTGCTGGCACTCCAGGTTCCGCAAAAATGAACCTGGCGGGCACTCCCGAGAGTGGAAGTGATAGTTATGTCGATGAAGCCATGAGTGGCGCACCAAGCACTGTCGATTCATTCTCACTCACGGGCCGCCGTATGTTTCCAATACTTGGCGCGGTTGTGAATGCTCCTTTTGCGGTTGGGCGGTACTTTGTAAAAAACCAACCCGTTCGTAGGTGGTTTTCCACCCATCGACCAGTTCGACGCGTCATCTCTGGAGCTGCTAGAGTCATTGGAAATGTTGGCCGGGGTGTCGCTGTATTCTCAGGCCGTGCTGTTATGGGAGTTTCCAGAGTTGCTGGAAATGGCTTGGCACGCATGGGTTACCGCGTCAGAAATGGCTGTATGATTCGTCGCTGGCGCTGCTGATAACGCCTGGATACTAGACGCGATCAAAAAGTCGGGATGGTGAGCCATCCCGACTTTTTTATTTTAAATAACCACCAAACTTACCTCGACTTTCAAGTGGCCGATTCAAATTCAGCCGACGGCCTTCTGATTGCCCTTCCTTGAAAATTCCACGATCGATTCGTCCACCACCCCATGATTTTTTGGATAATCGAGGATAACGTGTGCCAATGAACTCATCGAGATCTGACGCCTCAATCTTCAGCAGAGCGCTCACGCTAGATCCCACATCTGTGAAGTCTTGGGCTATCTTCTGTGAAATAGCGCCAGCACCAGCCAGCTTCTCATCAAAACCTGCCAAAACTCCGAGCTGATAGCTTTTTCGGTTAGACCCGTGCACATCGGACTGGGTTCGGAAACTCTGCCACAAAACATCACACTGCTGGTGTAAAAAGTGATAGACGTACTCGGCCATTAATATGTTTTCTCGCCTGCCGAGTACTTCCGCGGCCTGATACTTTTCGCATGATTTTGCGTCAAAAAGTGATGTGTGGACAACTCGCACCACAAAGTGATCATTCAAAATCGAAAGAATTTTAGCCTCGACGGGATCTGTTTTCTTCTTTCTGCGGGTTAGATACATGCTATCCATCGAATCATCTAATTTTTTTTGGGCAATTTTTTCAAGATTATGCTTGGCAAAAATTTCTCTGGACTTTTGCATCGCCAAAAACGCCTCGTGCTCATTTGCTGACTGCGCCAACGACAAAAGCTTCTCCACTCGGTCGAGTAACCTCTGATCTTCAATGCTAATCACACGTTCCCGCAGTCCAGGTATTTGGGCTGGCAACTCACCGGCCGCCCGCATCGCCCATGAAGCAACCCCCATACGCCTGCAGGCCGTCTTGAAATCATCGCCATGCGCTGTGGATTGGCTGTGGGTGAAATGCTCTGTGACATACTGATGCGCCATCTCATGCTTTAAAATTTCTACAACAACGTCCCAACTATAATTTTCAATCAAGTGAGTGCTAATGGTGATGGTTCGGTAAAATGAGTCCCATTTACCCCAGGCACTCTTCATATCTGATAACTGAATGATGACTGGACGAAGTTTGATACGATAAAACCAAGAGATATCCTGATGCTCTTTATAAAGCTGGTTAGTCCAGCGGCGGTGCAAGTCTGACGGCTCAAATTGAAATTTCATGGGATATCTCAAAACTTAGCATTCGGATAAAGTTCAGCCCTTTTTCGCTGTTTCAAGCATGAGCTTTTCCATGCGCGCAGTGACTTTTAAATGGAACTCTTCCACATGCTTTTTGTAAACCTCGGGATCATTTGAATACGGGGGTGGATAAAGGGGTTCACTGAGATAGTGAGTCAGTTTAACTGGCTTTGGTATGGCCGTAAATCCGAGACCTTTGGCAAAAAATAGGGGTATCCGCAAAGTTTTATAAGCCCAGACCGTGATATGGCTTGGCGCAACATCATAAAGATCATCGGCCGCGGGGCAAGCAGCAAGAATAATGGGCGCGCCGGTTTCAACTGAAAGCTTCACAAAGCCTTTGCGCCGCTTCCAAATGACTTTGTATTTTTCGCTGGAAGGTCGCAGTGCCTCGCGCATTCCGCCTGGCGCCACGACAAGGATTTCGTTTTCTCCGAGCATTTTGACCGCGTTCTCTCGAGTTCCTTCGCGACTGCCGAAGGTCTCCATCAAAGAGCCGAGTCCAGGTACTTTAAAAAAAAGTCTATCGATCAATGCCCGAGGCACCCGATTACAATGCTCATAAATGGAAGCCATCAGCAGGGCGATATCATAGCTGGCTAAACTGTGATTTGCCGCCATGATGACGCCAGTATCAGGTATCTGATCAAGCCCGATTGTGGAGTGCTCGTGATAAACCCGCATGGCCGAAATGACTGGTGCGATCTTCAGCAAGTATTCTTTGTTCAGAGGCAAATCTTTTAGGGTCGGTGTTGGGCTCATGGTAATGGCACTAGCCTTTAAAAAAGGTTAGTTTTCTCTCTCGTCTGTACAAATAAGGGTTGAACCAAAGAGCAAGTCTATCCTAAAACCGGTTAGTTGATAAAGCTGACCTGTTGAAAATCAGCCGCAATCACGTTTAACTTCCCGACTTTATAGTGCAAATTAGGACGTTCTGCAAATGAAAGAATCAAGCTGGACTGAAGACACAAGGCGGCTGGGAACTCCTGTAAAAAGTGAGCAGGTTGGCCGGCGGCTTGATGACTATTTGGCTGAAAAGTTCCCCTTTTTCAGCCGGGCCAGCTGGCAACGGGAAATTCACAGTGGCGTTGTCACCGTCAATGGAACGGTTGCTCGAAAACCGGCCCAGCGCTTACAGCAGGGTGACGAGCTCAGGCGGCTCCATCCCTTCCATGAGGAACCAGACGTCGATACAAACATGGAAATTATTTGGTGCGACGGTGAACTCGCGGCACTGAAAAAGCCGGCGGGACTTCCCATGCATGAAGCAGGGTACTACCGGCGGCGCACGGTAGCAGGTGTTCTACCGCAAATCTTGGGTCAGGGGTGGACACCTGTCCACCGTCTTGATCGCGAAACCAGCGGTTTGCTACTTTGCGCCCGTCAACCTGCCGTCAGAGCACAGCTAACATCCATGTGGACTTTTAAACAAGTTCGCAAAACTTATCTCGCGGTTACTGCTGGAATACCGAGTGACAACTTTTGGACCGTGGACCTTCCAATCAAGGCTGAACGACAATCGCGGCACAACCGTGCTGAAATATCGGAAGATGGCGCATCAGCAATCACGAATTTTAGAGTTATCACGCGCGGGCAGGATGCCGCTTTGATCGAAGCGACTCCGATCACCGGTAAAACCAATCAGATACGTCTGCATATGGCGGCCGCTGGATTCCCTCTGATCGGCGATAAGATGTATGGTCCAAACACAGATATTCTTGAACTTTACCGGGAAGAGGGTAATAGCCCTCGTGTAAAAGAGCTCGCCGGCTTTCCGCGTCACGCACTGCACGCCTGGCGCCTCGCATTGACACACCCTTTGACCAAACGCGAGCTTGAACTTACTTGTCCGCTTCCAGAAGATTTAATTCGCCTCTGTGAGAATAAAAATATCTCAGTCACTGGGCTGAATCTAGGGGCATTGTGGGTCTAAGCTGACGGTAAATCAAAGCTAGGATCAATGTGCCAATCAAAGAGAATATGCCAGATACAAAGAGAGCTAGGCCAAGCCCAAAGTTAGCCGCTAACCATCCAGTCATTAAATTTGCTGGAATAGCAACAGCGGCAAGCGTGGTCTGAAATGCTCCGTAGCCGAGCCCTCTCTTCCTAACGGGGAGTAAATCAGAAAGTAGGGCTTTTTCAACGCCCTCGGTCAAACCATAAAATGCCCCAAAACAAACAAAACCGATGGCAAAGAGATTGCGATCGGTCGTGACGGCCATCAAAAAGTAGCAGCAAGCATAGACCAGCCATCCGACGAGTAAAAAACGCCGGCGACCATATTTATCAGACCACTGCCCAGCAAGCCATCCGACAACAGATGCCATGATATTATAGAGAATAAAAAGACTTAGGATCGAACCAAAATCAAATCCGATTGCTTGAGCTCTTAGAGCCAAAAATGCATCTGATGAGGATCCTAGAGCGAAAACGGCGATGGCAAAAAGTAGAGGTCTTATTTCTTGGGGTATGTGCCATGCAAGGTAAGTTTTAGCCGAAGTTTGGCGGGGAATATTGGGCACCCAAACCAATAACACCACTACCGCAATCCAGGCAAACGGAACAGACGTCAGAAGCATGCGTTGGAATAGTTCTGGCGACATCTTGGCTGAACCGATACCCATAAAAATAGCGATGGAAAGACCACTGACAGCACCGATAGTGTCTAAACTACGTGCGATTCCGAATGCTCGTCCCACATTGTGGCGGTGGGAATCATCCGCAATCAATGCATCCCGTGGCGCAGTGCGAAAACCTTTTCCCACCCGGTCTAGAATCCTAGCAGCGGCCAGCAGCGGAATAAAACTAGTGAAAAACATCAACGTTCTACCCAACGCTGACAAACTGTAACCCAAGGTGACAAGTGGTTTTCTCGCAGGCATTCGATCACTTAGCCAGCCTGAAAACGCCGTGACCAAAATCGTTGTAGTCTCGGCTAAACCCTCAATTAAACCAATAATAGTTGGGCTTAAACCGAGGGTACTC